>SKHH01000065.1 GCA_007117055.1 Lishizhenia sp.
TCGGGGGGATACGTTACATTAATAATTTGATACTAATTTACCGTGCTGCAAACTCTTACCATTTCTTTTTACATAATAGATATAAACTCCTTTTTCATAACCGCTTGTTTCTATAATGTTCTTTCCTGTTGCAAGTGTTGTACTCATGACCTCTGCTCCTAATATAGTATAAATAGAAATTTCTAAACCTAATTGATTGGGATCATTTACAATAACATTTATTGAATTAGAAAAAGGATTTGGATAAACATTTACTATTTCATTAGATCCCGAACTATCAAATTCAACCAAACTTGTGGTAGAATCAATACTAAGTGATGCATTTTGTGATGTAGAATTATTCATGCATACTCCAGAGATTATGACATTATAATTACTAGATGTATCTGCATAACCCACAACATTTATTGTAAGTGAATCCGTATTTACCCCAGAAATATTACTGTTATTTTCAAGGTCTATTTGTCCTTTACGCCATTGATAGTTTAAGTTTGAACCTGTTGTTTCAACAATAAATACAGCAGGATTTTCAAATATCACAATTTGATCGGTAGGTTGTGTTAGAATAGTTGGTGCATTATTTACATGAATAGTTACGGAGTTTGACATCGTACATCCCGTTGCAGTATTTGTTTCTGTTAATGAATAAGTAATTGTATCTGTAGGGCTTGCTATGGGGTTTGAAATTGTTGAAGAAGTTAAATCTATAGCAGGTGTCCAAAGGTAAACATTGCCAGATGTAGAGTTACCTCCTATATCTATACTCTGCCCCACACATATTGTAGTGTTATTTATGGTTGTAGCGGGAGGTAATGGGTTAACTATCACAACTATAGAATTTGACTTTGAACATCCTGTTTGTGTATCTATTTCTGTTAACGTGTAGATTGTAGAAACTGAAGGGCTAGCATAAGGGTGAGCACTAGTAGCTGAATTTAGACCAGCTTGAGGAATCCATGAATAAGTGTGTTCGGGAGTTGAAGCAGAGCCTAGCGCTGCAAGACTTCCATTACAAATAGAAACATCGTTTCCTGTTTCTGCTGCTGGCACTGGATTTACGGTTATTTCAATGTGATTGGACTCTACACTATTACAAGCGTTTGAGTTTGTAACATAATAATCACCGCTTGTATTTACAGTAAGAGAAGGTGTTGATATGCCCGTTGTGTTGCTCCATGTCCCGCCTATGTTCCCTGATAGAATTACAAATTCATTTCCACAAAAAGTGGTTGGACCATTTTCAGATATTACAGATGCCGATAATAGATTATCAACAGAAATAACAACTGAATCGGTGCTTGAACATCCTGTACTCGTAATTGTCTCTGTTAATGTGTAAGTTTTCGTTTCAGATGGCGACGCTACAGGATTTGATGTTGTTTGTGAACTTAATCCAGTTCCAGGTGTCCAAGCGTAAGTATTACCAACTACAAGGGAAGCTCCGAGTATAACATTACTAGAGTTACAAATAGTTGTATTATCCCCAGCTGTGGCAGAAGGTACAGGGTTTACGATTACATCTATATGGTTGGACTCTATACTGCACGATGAATTCGAGTTTGTTACATAGTATTCTCCGCTCGAGTAAACAGTTATTTCAGACGTTGTTTCACCGTTGTTCCAGGTACCATTTATGTTTCCTGAAAGTACAGTGCTATCGCCAGAGCAAAAAGTGGTAGGGTCGTTTGAAAAAATAACTGATGGCACTGGCATCGAGGCTATATTAATTATGTTATTGGTAAGAGAAAGTGCACCAGCGGTTGTAAAGGCTCGTCCTGAGAGGTTAGCCCCGTCACTTAACGTAACGGCTGCATTACCTAAAATCGTTCCGCCTAAGGTTGAGTTAGCACCTAATGCGACGGCACCAACAACATGCCAATAAACATTACAAAGTGAAGCAGAATTTAAAAGAATAACATTTGAAGAAGCAGCTGTTGTGAATGTGCTTCCTAATTTTATAATAAAAACGGCGTTCGGATCCCCTTGAGCATCTAAAATGATATCTCCCGTTAGCGTTGCAACAGCAGGCTGACAATAAACACCTGGGGTAAGTATCTGACCATTACCCATTCCAGCCACTACAGTTGTCCCACAAGCCAAATTTTCAAAATAAGTAGTTACAGTAGTTAAACTATTTGCTGCTTGTTGTGATACAGCATCAATTGTGTGTATTTGTCCAACTAATACCCCTGGAGGAAATGCAGTAAATGCACCCTCATTGTTCCCCACATTTCCAATTACATTTGTTGGTCCAACATTAGAAAATGCACCTGAAGAAGAAAATGCAGCAAAACTAGAGGCATCCCCAAAATCAGGGAATTGTCCAAAACTTAATTTAGGAAAAACCAGAACCACTGCTATAATTGCAGAAAAAAGTATTTTTTTTTTCATATTGATGTTTTAACAATCGTTAATAATATTTCATCAAAGCTAGTTTATACTCACAGCTTTATAATTACACAAATCTTGAAATTAGATGTAAGAACATCACATTAACGTATTTAAAATAAAGTAATAAAATCAAAAAAAGTGGTATTGGATCAGCCTAACTTTAATGGCATTTTACTTAACTGTTTCTTTGCTAGATTTATTACTCTCAACGTATTTTGATAAAGTAAAATGTTTATCCTCAAGTTTACCCTTAGCTTATTATGCTTAATTATTTTGTTGACTTCTTCAACATCACAGGATCGCTGATTACTAATTATAAATCTGTTATAGAACAAAAGTATTCCTTTATAAATGTACACTTAGTGCGTATTGCATTACGTTTTTGGGGTATATAAGCCGATATACATGTAAAGTAATTAATAGCTGCTTTCATTTGTGAAATAATAACAGTCGACAAGGGGATTATTCAATAAATTTGCAATGTGAAGGAATTAATTAAATCTAAAAAGAAAATCACTCTTCTTCCTATTTTGGGATTAGTTTTGCTGATTCTATTGTCCCCTTGTAAGGTACGTAACTTCATTCAGTTTGAACTTGGTGTTCCACAAACAGAGGTTTCTAATAAAAGTAAAACAACCTATAACAATTCAGACTGTGATCATTTAGATACTACTGTAATTGCATTAGCTAAAGAAAAAAATGCAACTCAACCACTTCCCTACTCTAACTTTGTTTCAACATTTAATAGTAAAAGATTAGAATTTTCTTCGAAACATTCTAAGGTTGATTTTAATTCTATAGAATCAGCCATTCAGGTTCCGCTCTATATTTTATATCTGAATTTCAAAGACTATTTGTAATTGAACTGATTACCTAACTAAACCAGGTATTATCAGTACTCCTTTCTGATAATTAAATAACATTCAGTAATAAATAGTGGAGCAGGTATTCAAACAATATCTCTGCAACCCTTTTAGTTCAATAAAAAAATAATAAAATGAAGAATATCAGTTTAAAAAATGATGCTGGGCTTTTAGCACTGGCAATAAGATTAGTTGTAGGTTGGACCTATTTTTCAGCATTTTGGCGAAGAACTATATTAGCCGATAAGCTTGATCCTGAAACTGCAGGTTACATAGGTGAAAAATTCAATCACTTTTTACCCAATGCACTAGGTATAAAACCAATTATTCAATATTTAGTGGAAAATCCAGATATACTTTGGATCAACATGGTAGCTTTTACAATAATAGAGGGTATTGTAGGGTTCTTTATTATGTTTGGTTTTTTAACCCGATTCATGAGCATAGGTGTTTTTGGTTTAGCCATGGGGATTCTTCTTGGATCCGGATGGATTGGAACAACCTGCCTTGATGAATGGCAAATTGGTGTATTGGGTATCGCTACAGGTTTTGTTTTATTTCTAACAGGAAGTGGAAAGTATTCGTTAGATCATTATTTTATGAAAAACCAATTCAACTTTACAAAAAAGAGATGGTTTGCTTGGTTAGGTTCTGGAATCTTACCCATTAAAGAAAATATATTCCCAAAAGTAGTCTTAATAGGCTCCCTTTTTATTTTCGGTATGACCTTAATGACTAATCAAGTTTTTCACGGCGGTTTGTGGGGTACTCTTCACAACAAATCAGTAAAACCAAAACTTGAAATATCAGAAGGTAAATTTGAAGCTTCTACACTCTCTTTTGATGTTTTTCGAACCGAAGGTGTTGACGTTTACGGTTCTTGGGTTATAGGGATAGAATTGTATGATAAGCAAAATATTAAAGTGCTTGAATATTCACAAGATGCATTGGCTTCTTTACCAAATGAGCATATTTCAAATTATTATATAGCAAAAGTAAAACCAGGGAAGCATAGCTTGATTGTTCCATTAGGTGCAAAAGCAAAATTGACATTGCACAATGAGGCTTTGTCTGGATTAGCTAGCGGTCAATATACACTTAAAATGATTGACATAAGTGGTGCTTATTGGGAGTACAAGATTGAAAAATAATAAAACTAAACAGAGA
This sequence comes from Lishizhenia sp., assembly GCA_007117055.1. Classification (GTDB taxonomy): domain Bacteria; phylum Bacteroidota; class Bacteroidia; order Flavobacteriales_D; family Crocinitomicaceae; genus CSBr16-161. Next base: position 4,422 of record SKHH01000065.1, read on the forward strand.
AGTCAGCTCGGCACTTTCCTTTATAATTCGGAATGTGTCGAGTTCTCCGCTCAAACTATTCTGATATTTTAATTCAGTAAATCGATTATTATTTCTAGTAATAACCCACAGTTTTATTAGCCTTTATACTAATTGATATAAAGTTTTCAAACTACCGGAAAGTAAGAAACTATTCACAGGTGATTTCTCGAAATGATTTTTATAAAGCCCTTCATCTCTATTTTTTATTTCCGACAATTATATCCGAATTAAAAAATCTCATTATATTTGTATAAAAAAATTATGTTCTCTAAAGCATGTGAATACGGTATCAAGGCAATGATTTATATTGCAGATCAATCTCTGAAAGGGAACAGAGTTAAAATTGGGGATATTGCTCGACATACAGACTCCCCTGAAGCTTTTACCAGTAAAATCCTTAGTGCATTGACAAAACACGATATTCTGGACTCTGTAAAAGGACCTTATGGTGGTTTCAGTATTAATGTTCAAAAAATGAAAACCTTAGAGGTAAGTAAAATTGTCGCTGCTATTGATGGAGATTCCATTTATAAAGGTTGTGCATTGGGACTTAAAGAATGTAATAATGACAAGCCTTGTCCGCTTCACGATAAGTTTTTAAAAGTGAGAAACGATTTAAAAAAAGTACTTGAAAGCACCACAATTTATGATTTAGCTATACAATTAAAACACGGAAATACAACTTTGATCGGTTAAAAAAATTTGAATCCATTTCAGACAAAAATATCTGAAATAAAAAATATAACTATGGAAACAGTAAACATTAAAGAGAATTGGTTTGAGAAACAAGCTAAACAATTTGAATCAGGTCGTTTTGCGTGGATGACCATCATGATGACGGCACAAAGTTGTTGGGGTTCCATTGCGGCAATGTATGCCATAAAATTTGATCATATTGTTTTACTCATTATTACAGCAATTGTGACGATGTCATCGAATGCGGCATTTATTGCTCAAAGTCCGGCTAAATGGTGTTTAGGTATATTCTACACCAGTGTAATCGTTAATTTAATAATATTTCTTATTGCCTTTTTTGGTGTCTAAAATAGAATGTATGATAAAAGATATTACTCAACGAGCAGACATAGAAACCTTGGTGAACGAGTTTTATGCTAAAGTTCGGAAAGACGCCATATTGGGGAAAATATTTGAAGAAGTTATTCAAGCTAATTGGCCTGAACATTTGGAAAAAATGTATCGTTTTTGGGAGACGGTTTTATTGAACAACCATACGTATCATGGAAGTCCGTTCATGCCCCACGCAAAGCTGCCTATTGGAAAGAAGCACTTTGCAAGATGGTTGGAATTATTCAA
>SKHH01000243.1 GCA_007117055.1 Lishizhenia sp.
CTTCGGTTTCACTTAAATTTTAATTACATTCGTTGAAATTTTTTTTGAAATGCGCTACGTTATATTGTTGTTCATTTTTGTCGGTTTGATTGAAACATCTTGGGGTCAAGTTCCTTTACCGTCAAATGGTGTACCAGAATCCTATCCAGAAACAATTGTCTTGAAAAATGCAAAAATTGTTGTTTCACCTTCAAAGATTATTGATAAAGGTTCACTCGTAATAAAAAACGGTAAAGTAGAGACTGTTGGTGTGTTAATTACTCCACCAAAAGGCTATGTTGAAATTGATGTAAAAGGAAAAACTATTGTTCCTGCTTTTATTGAAATCAGCTCGTCTACTGGAATGCCAGAAACCGACAAAAAACAATGGAGCCCTAGACCACAAATTGAAAGCTCAAGAACATCGGCGCATTATTGGAATGATGCTATACGCGCGGAACAAGAAGCGGCACCCCTTTATACAGCAGACAAAAAGAGCATAGAAAAATATCAAAAAATGGGAATAGGTTTTGCGCTTACCCATGTAGAGGATGGAATTGTGAGAGGGACAGGTGCACTTGTAGCATTGGGAGACACACCAAAGGAGAAACAAATTGTAAAAAGTGATGCAGGATTGTTTTTTTCATTTGAAAAAGGTTCCTCACGACAAACCTATCCATCCTCATTAACGGGGGCTGTAGCCTTGTTGCGTCAGATGTTATATGATGCGGAGTACTATGCAGAATTTGAAGACGCATTATCACCAAATATTACTTTAAAAAAATTTAACCAACAATGGAAAACGCTTCCACATATTTTTGATGTTGATGATCATTTAGATCTGCTAAGAGCTCAAAAAATCATGCGTGAGTTTGATACAGAGGCAGCTATTTTTGGATCTGGAAAGGAGTACTTAAATCCAACAAAACTCAAAGAGTGGAAGACACCTGTTTTTGTCCCTATTAACTTTCCATCTGCTTATGATGTAAAAGATCCGCTTGTTGCGCGACAAATCCCACTGAGTGATTTAAAGCATTGGGAACTTGCTCCTTCAAATCCATATATATTGGAAAAACAACAGGTTTCGTTTGGAATTACTTCTCGTGGAATTGATAAGCCAGAAGATTTTTGGAAAAATTTACACCAAGCGATCGAACGAGGCCTGTCAAGAGAAATGGCTTTAGAAGCATTAACGATTACTGCCGCAAACTTTTTAGGTGTTGAAGATCAAATTGGTTCATTGGAACAAGGGCGATGGGCGAGCTTTTCTGTGTTCGATGTAGATCCTTTCGAATACAAAAATGCAAAACTCTTAGAAAGTTGGTCTCTCGGTAAACAAACTATTCATAACACCAAAAACGATATTGATGCGCAAGGAATATATAGTTTGACAATCAATGGGAAATCGGGATATTATTTAGAATTGACCGAAAAAAAAGACGCGCTTCAAGGGAAAGTTCATTTAGTAAAGGAGCTACGAGATTCTATTACTCAAAAGAAAAGAAAAGACACAACGACTTTTAAGGCTACAGTAGCACAAGAAGGCATTGATCTTTCGGTACATTTTAATGCAAATGACGATAATTGGAAAGGAGCTATGACGCTGCACGGAAAACTTAATGAAAAATTAGGTGTAATTGAAGGTCAAGGAATGCTCCCGAATGGTGATTGGGAAAAATGGGCTGCGATTAAAAGTAAAAAAGTTCAGGGCAAATCAGAACCCAAAAAAATCATAGTAGATTCGCTTAAGAACGTGCAGTCATTTTACCCGAATATGGCGTTTGGTTTTGAAAACTTACCAGAAGAAAAAGTGTATGTATTGAGAAACGCAACCGTGTGGACAAATGAAGAAAAAGGGATTATAAAAGAGGGTACAGTTATATTAAAAGACGGTAAAATTTCATTTGTGGGCACAGGGAACTATATGATACCAGCAAACGCGGTCGAAATTAACGCAAAAGGAATGCATATTACTTCGGGAATAATTGATGAACATTCGCATATCGCAATTAGTCGAGGGGTGAATGAAAGCGGTCAATCAAACAGTGCAGAGGTGCGTATGTTAGATGTGGTTAGAAATGATGATATTAATATTTACAGGCAGTTGAGTGGAGGAGTAACTGCCGCTCAATTACTACACGGTTCTGCAAATGCCATTGGTGGTCAATCTGCTTTGATAAAGTTGAAATGGGGTTATACTCCAGATGAAATGCTGATTCCTGATGCGCCTAAGTTTATCAAGTTTGCGTTGGGTGAAAACGTAAAACAATCGAATTGGGGTGATTTTCAAACCTTGCGTTTTCCGCAAACTAGAATGGGTGTGGAACAAGTGTTTTACCAGGATTTTTTGCGTGCTAAAGTATATGGTGAACAATGGGAGACGTACCAAAACAGAAAAGGTAAATCAAAAAAGAATTTAGATGTCATTCCGCCTGCAAGGGACTTAGAATTAGAGGCTGTGTTGGAAATTTTGAACGGTGAGCGCCACATCTCTTGTCATTCATACGTTCAAAGTGAAATAAATATGCTGATGCATGTTGCCGACTCAATGGGATTTAAAGTTAATACTTTTACGCATATATTAGAAGGTTATAAGCTAGCAGATAGAATGAAAGAACATGGGGCTGGCGGAAGTACTTTTGCAGATTGGTGGGGCTACAAATTTGAGGTAAATGATGCAATTCCTTTTAATGCTGCATTAATGCATGAACAAGGTGTTGTCGTTGCCATCAATTCGGATGATGCTGAAATGGGTCGACGTTTAAACCAAGAAGCAGCTAAAGGAGTTAAGTATGGAAATATGTCTGAAGAAGATGCTTGGAAAATGGTGACTTTAAACCCAGCGAAATTATTGCATTTGGACGACAGAATGGGAAGTTTAAAAGTGGGTAAAGATGCAGATGTCGTAATTTGGACGGATAATCCGTTGTCTATTCAGGCAAAAGTAGCATCGGTTTTTATTGATGGAAAATTGATGTATGATTTTAGAAACGATGAACGTATGCGTCGTCGAAATAGTACAGAGAAAGCACGCATTATTTCTAAAATGTTAGCGGTTAATGAAGCAGGAAACCCAAGTAAAACATTCGTTAAGAAAGATGAAAAACACTGGCATTGTGACACGATTGGAGAACATGAAAAAGAAGGACATGAACATTAAAAATTCGTTTTATAGTGTATTGGTAATCCTAGGGTTACTTTTTGCTTCGCCTTATTGTTTAGGACAAAAAATGTTGTTGTCTAAAGCAAAAGTACATATTGGAAATGGAGAGGTCATTGAACAAGGACTCGTTGGTATAGAAGATGGAAAAATTATTTTGATTAAAAATGCATTGACTTATACGTATGATCCAAGTGAGTGGGATACCATCATTGATTTAAAACACCAGCATTTATACCCTGGGTTTTTTGCGCCGAATACTACATTGGGTTTAACAGAAGTGGATGCTGTTAGAGCAACACGGGACTTTAAAGAAGTGGGACAATATAATCCTCATATTCGGTCTGAGATAGCTTTTAATGTGGAATCAAAGGTAGTCAACACGGCAAGAGGTAATGGTGTTTTGTTTGCTCAAGCTACACCTCGTGGAGGAGTGGTTTCTGGCACTTCTTCGGTATTTCATTTGCACGGATGGAACTGGGAGGATGCTGTACTAAATTCTAATGATGGAGTACACTTGAATTGGCCAAATACCTTACAAGGTGGCGGTTGGTGGGCTGAACCGAAACCGAAAACACAAAATAAAAAATACGGTGAAAACAAAAGAGCTGTGTATGACTTTTTTACAGCAGCTCAAGCGTATCACGCGAATAAAAACCATGAATACGATGCGCGATATGAAGCCTTAAAAGGGGTGTTTAACGGGAATCAAAATCTTTATATTCACGCCGATGAATTAAAGCAGTTGCTCGATGTGATCGATTTCATTAAAGACTTGCGATTGAGTAGCCCTGTGCTGGTAGGAGGATATGACAGTTATTTGCTAACCGATCAGTTAAAAGACGCTGAAATCCCAGTAATGCTTACGCGTTTGCATGCGTTGCCCGATAACGAAGACGATCCAGTGGATTTGGTGTATCGTTTACCAAAGCTTTTGAATGACGGTGGTGTGAAATTTTGTCTTCAAAATGCAGGAGACATGGAAGCAATGCAGGTAAGAAACATTCCTTTTCTTGCAGGATCTGCAATGGGATATGGCTTAACTGAGGAAGAGGCTGTTCGTTCTATCACGTTAAGTGCAGCAGAAATCTTGAATTTAGATAAAGAATACGGAAGTATAGAAGTTGGTAAGAAAGCGACTTTGTTTGCCAGCAAAGGAAACGCCTTAGATATGCGAACCAACCACGTGACCTTAGTCCTAATTGACGGAGAAATTGCCCCACATGAACACCATCAGCATGAATTGTATAGAAAGTATAAGGGGAAGTATGGTAAATAGCATGTGGATTTTGTGAAGTTATACTTTTTACTAACTTGCTGTTACAACCATTTCTGTTTTTGAACCATTAAGGAACGAAGGAAATTAAGAAGCATTCCTTAATGAACCTTAACAGATAGTTTTGTTCATTTTTTAAAATAATCACAGCTATTCATCTTCCTCCTCTCGAGCTTCTTCTTCGCTTTCTTCCATTTCTTCGTTTGCGGAATTATCTGCTTCACCCTCAGTGTTTTCTTCGGTTTCTTCCTCTTCGGGAGTTTCTAGGTATTTAGAAAAATCCAACTCTGTTTTCACATCCCAATTAGCCCTCACATTAGATGCGCTTTTGAACCAGATGACTTTTTCTGCTTCCGTGCCCTTGAAAATATCTCCAGTAGTCCATCTTCCATCTCGGTTCTTATCTAAAATAAAACGAAAGGTGTAAGCCCCGGGTTGAAGGTTTTCTATTTCAACAGTGGTAGGTTCTTCTAGAAAAATTTGTTTCACCAATTCTTTTTTGTTGTCTAGCAGCTCTAATATCCCGTATCCCGGAATGGTGTCCATTTCAATGATTAAAATACCCACCTTTTCTTGTTTTTGATTGATATAATTCACCTCAATGGTGTCTTTTAGTTTTAAATTATATCCGTCAATACTATTTGGTAAAAGTGTAATTAGTATCGAATCCATTTTAGGGTTAGGGAATACCTGCAATGCATTTGGTCTAACTTTTTCAAAACTAAGTGCTACTTCTGTATAAAGGGTGTCGTCTTCATTTTTTCCTTTTGCAATTACATTTGCTAGTTCCCATGTTTCTATCGCCTCTGAAAGTGATAGGGTAAGGGTGTCACCAATCCACAATATACCTCGATTTAAATTGGTGGTTAAATCGTATTCAGGGGCTTGTTTTAAAAAGAATTTTTTCAAAATCGTGTCTTGAAATTCTCCATAATCCATAGCCAGCTTGTATTTTCCTGAACGTGGAACTTCTCCAAAATAAAATACGGCAGAATCGCGCTTAGGATTCCACCATTCTCCAACGGGTTCAAAATCTATAAAACTTAATCGCGCTTCTTCTGTTACAGGTTGGTTAAAGGATAAGCTCCATGCGGCAGGCGGTAGAATTTCATTCGTTTTAATTTTGAACTCTGAGGACGGGGGAGGAGACATGAGTCGAATTTCAGGAACAATGTCTACAACGGTATCTCCGTAAATTACGTTTTTGTACATTCCTCTTTTTTCTCGTGGGTCTAGGACATTGTTCTTGTTTTCATCCAAATAGGCATAAGCATAAAA
>SKHH01000216.1 GCA_007117055.1 Lishizhenia sp.
CACATTAATCAATTCCTCTCCTGGAAATTCGACATCTTGTCTTTGGGAACTTGGAGATGGTAATGTATTAACAAATTGTGATTCTGTAAACTACAATTATGATCAAGCTGGGTGTTTTGATATTAGTCTTACTATTACAACAGTTGGCGGGTGTCAAAATACTATGACTATGAGTGATGCTGTTTGCATAGAAAGTGGACCAATAGCGGATTTCTCGACGGATCCAAACATCGCTTTTACTGAAGACCCCACTTTTAATTTTATAAATGAATCATCGGGAGCTACAAGTTATCAATGGTTTTTTGGTGACGGATTAGGAACTTCTACTGAAGAAAACCCTAGCTATACTTATCCTACCGAACAAGACGGATTTTATGAAGTTACATTAGTAGCAGTTAATTCAAATGGCTGCACCGACACTACAATCAGACGAGTTGAAATCCGTGAAGAGCTTATATTTTGGGTACCCAATGCCTTCACTCCAGACCAAGACAAATTCAATGAAACTTTTCAGCCAGTATTTACTTCTGGTTTTGACCCTTTTGACTACAAACTATTACTATTTAATAGATGGGGAGAAGTAGTATTTGAATCTAGAAATGCTCAAGTAGGTTGGGATGGAACCTATGGTGGAAATATTGTAAAGGACGGTGTGTATGTTTGGAAAATCGAATTTAAAGACAAATACACGGATGAAAGATACGAAAGAACAGGACATGTTACATTAATCAGGTAACTTCGTTTTCGTTGCAAATAATTTTCGATATAGTGTTTCCCATATTTTTTAGTTCGATGAAAAGCAGTGAATGACAGTTATACCTTACCTGTATTTCAAACATTATGCTTATTTTCGTGGAAAATTTTCGAAAAATAATCAGTTATGAAAGAAGTATATATTGTTTCAGCAGTTCGTACACCAATGGGTAGTTTTTTAGGTGCATTATCTAGTGTACCTGCCCCAAAATTAGGTGCAACTGCTATTAAAGGTGCTCTTGAAAAAGGAGGTGTTGACCCAAAAACGATTGATGAAGTTTTTATGGGAAATGTATTGCAAGCTAATCTCGGACAAGCTCCAGCACGTCAAGCAGCTATGTTTGCAGGAATTTCTGAAAACGTACCTTGTACAACCGTAAATAAAGTGTGTGCATCAGGAATGAAAGCAATTGCGTTAGCAGCTCAAACAATCAAAGCTGGTGACAATCATATTGTGGTTGCTGGTGGTATGGAAAACATGAGCATGGTTCCACATTACGTAAACGGTCGTTTAGGAACTAAATTAGGAACCATTAAAATGGAAGACGGAATGGTGAAGGACGGTTTAACAGACGTTTACAACCAAGTTCACATGGGGAATTGCGCTGACAAATGTGCATCAGAGCATGAGTTTTCCAGAGAAGATCAAGATAATTTTGCTGTAACTTCATACGAGCGTGCATCAAAAGCATGGCAAGAAGGAAAATTCAACGATGAAATTGTGCCTGTAGAAGTACCGCAACGAAAAGGAGACCCTGTAGTAGTAAGCGAAGATGAGGAATACAAAAACGTAAGAATGGATAAAATCCCTGCATTACGCCCTGCTTTTACTAAGGAAGGTACAGTTACCGCTGCTAATGCTTCCACATTAAATGACGGTGCATCTGCGGTAATTTTAGCATCCAAAGAAGCGGTTGAAAAATACGGTTTAACACCTATCGCAAAAGTAGTTTCTTATGCAGATGCTGCACAAGACCCCGAATGGTTTACAACAGCTCCAGCTAAAGCGCTTCCTATCGCACTTGGAAAAGCTGGTTTAAAAAATGACGACATTGATTTCTGGGAATTAAACCAAGCATTCTCTGTAGTTGGTTTGGCGAACATCAAATTGTTAGGATTAGATGCTGCCAAAGTTGATGTGAACGGAGGAGCAGTAGCTCTAGGTCACCCACTTGGAAGTTCAGGTTCAAGAATAATTGTAACCTTGATTAATGTATTGAAACAAAATGGAGGAAAACTTGGTGCCGCTGGAATTTGTAACGGTGGTGGTGGAGCTTCCGCTATGGTAATTGAGAATGTTTAATTATTTTAAATATACTTAACAAAAGGCCTTGTGATTTTCACAGGGCTTTTTTTTGTTTGCAGCCCTCAACAACTACTACTTCAATTTCCCCATAGATTTTCCAATAATCATGGACACCGCAGCGTCACCCGTAACATTGACAGAAGTTCTCAGCATATCCAAGGGACGATCTATTGCGAAAATAAGTGCAAGTCCAGCCTCTGGAATTCCAGCTTGAGCGAGAACAATTACCAACATCACCATTCCTGCACCTGGAACAGCCGCTGAACCAATACTTGCTAATGTTGCTGTCGCAATAATTGTTAATTGTGCCGAAAGATCCAATTGCATTCCAAATGCTTGTGCGATAAAAATTGCAGCAACAGCCTGATACAAACTTGTTCCATCCATATTAATCGTTGCACCAATAGGCAAAACAAAACTTGTCACCTCCTCCTCTACTCCAAGGTGATCCTCCACTCGCTCCATAGTTAAAGGTAAAGTTGCTGCAGATGAACTTGTACTAAACCCGAGCAACTGAGCTGGAGAAATTCCCCTCAAGAAAAACACCGGTGATTTCTTGGTAAAAAGGTAAACAAGTAATGTATAAATCACTATCATTAACAGCAAGCCAATGACAACTGTAATCGCATACCACAATAGAGCCATAAATAAATCTTGACTTGGTGCTTCAACCACCAGTCCGGCCATTAAAGCAAAAACCCCTATTGGTGAAACAAGCATGATTAAATCAATTAATTTTAATATCACTTCATTAAATCCATCAAAAAAAGCCTTCACAGGAGCCGCTTTTTCCGGAGAAATAAGAATCAATCCTATCCCAAAAAAGATGGCGAAAACAATTACTTGTAGCATGTTCCCGTTATCAGACGCTGCAAAGAATAAGTTATTGGGGATTAAGTCTTCCAGTGCTCTCAAGGGACCTGATTCCCGTTGCTCAGAGGCCATTGAAATTTTTGTACCCGCATCTTCACTGTAACTGGCTATTAAATCCTCCCTTGTTTCTTCTGAAATCGTTGTTCCTGGTTGTATCATATTCACCATCACCAACCCCAGGGAAACTGCTATAATTGTTGTTCCAATATAGGTAGCGATAGTTCGAAAGCCCATTTTTGAAAGCTTTGAAATATCTTTTAAATCAGAAACCCCTTTAATTAGTGAGCCTAAAATCAAAGGCACAGCTATTAACTTCAAGGCATTGATAAACATATTTCCGAAAGGCTTGATCCAATCTCTTACAAAGCGACTTGCCTTTGTGATTTCCAACTCCTCCCCTCCTTGCGTAATTGTAGTCATGGATTTTCCCCAAGGGGTTTGAATTAGCAAAAAGCTAAAAACAATCCCAAACAGCATTCCCAATAGAATTTTCCAATGTAAGGCCATTTTTCTCTTCTTGCTACTCATATAAAATTATTTTATTACGAATTCGTTTCGTTTACAAAACTATTCATTTGAGTCGATTGATGTATCAGGTAGTGATCTAACAAAACTAATGCAGTCATTGCTTCAACTATAACAACTGCTCTAGGAACAACACATGGGTCGTGTCTCCCCTTACCTTTCAACGTAACAACCTGATTATTTTCATCAATCGATTGCTGATCTTGCATAATGGTAGCGACAGGTTTAAAAGCTGTTCGGAAATAAATTTCTTGGCCGTTCGAAATTCCACCTTGAATTCCTCCACTGTAATTAGTCGCTGTACTTTCGTCTTTTAAAATCACATCATTATGCTCAGAGCCAAGCATTGAAATACCATCAAAACCTGAACCATATTCAAAGCCTTTTACCGCATTGATAGAAAGCATGGCTTTACCAAGGTCTGCGTGTAACTTATCAAACACGGGTGTTCCAAGTCCAGGAGGTACACCAAAAACACGACAAGTAACAGCTCCACCAACAGTATCTCCTGATTTTCTTATTTTCTTTATGTAATCAATCATTTGTTCGGCAATCGCTGGAACGGGACAACGCACTGCATTTTTTTCAGCAAACGACACATCAATATCAAGGTCTTTTGGAATTTTAATTTCACCCACTTGATCAACATATGCAGATATTTTTATCCCTAGTTGTTTTAAACATTGTTTGGCGATTGCGCCACCAACAACTCTCGCTACTGTCTCTCTAGCGCTTGACCTCCCACCTCCTCGATAATCACGATGACCATATTTTTTGGTGTAGGTATAATCGGCATGAGAAGGACGAAAAATATTTTTTATATGATCATAATCCTTGGTTTTTTGATTTTCATTATAAATGACAAAGCCAATTGGAGCACCAGTTGTAACTCCTTCAAAAACCCCAGAAAGCAACTTTAACGTATCAGACTCTTTACGTTGCGTAACAATCTCAGATTGACCTGGTCTTCTTCTGTCTAACTCTAGCTGAATTGTATTTTCATCCAATTCCAATCCTGAAGGAACACCATCTAACACTCCACCAATAGCCAAGCCATGTGACTCTCCAAAAGTCGAAAGTTTTAAAATTTTACCAAAACTGTTCCCCGACATACCTTATATTTAATGCTTTGTTAATACCCTGTTCGTTACTTCATGTGTTTCAGGTTCAATGCATACAATACAATAAACACAGCAGAGATAAACAAACTACCAAAAACTAAAAAATTCGGAATAATATCACCTGGTAAAAAAACATAGAACCAAATAATTGGTAATAAACTGTATGCCACATACAGATGAAAACCTAACTTTTTTAAGCGGAACATCAAAAACATACTTGCAGCACCAACAAACAATGCAAGGAGAGTTGCTACATTAAAACTATAAAAAACTTCATTATTCTGGTAAATAGACATATCCACTACATCCATTACCATATCAGCAATGTCATCGGCACCTTGATCTCGAAGTAAAGAGATACTTTCCATTTGTTCCGCCAAATACACATCAACTTGATCCTTATCCATTGGTCCAGCGAACAAACTTTTCAAGGTTGAGTACAAACTTGAAACAATAGAAACACTGCTCAACACAATTATTGCAACTAAAAAATTAGGTCTTTTTGGTTCTGGATCATTAATACTATTTTCTGTCATTTCTCCTCTTTTCATCTTTGTTAAACTAAAGTAGTGTTTAGTTCCGAAGCTCAATTCAAACTAATTGAAAATCGACTTACCTAAACAAAGGTTAAAATTACAAAAAACCATCAGAACATACTTGAGAAGAATATAATTTCACGAAACAATTTTTGACTTTTTAAAATTTTCCTTACTTTGTAAAAAAGTTTACATGAAAATAATATCACTTATCGCTTGGATATCACTTTTTAGTTGTTCTTACTTTCATGCACAGGAAGAAGTTGATCGAAGCAACAATCAACTGTTATGGGAGATTTCAGGAAATGGACTAACATCCCCTTCATATCTTTACGGAACTTTCCATACGAATGACCAAACAATGTTTGATTTTCCAGATTCGGTTTACTATGCGCTATACAGCTCAAAAGCCCTTAGCTTAGAAACAAACATCACAGAAATGATGGGAAAAATGGATGTAATAACATCTTCTTCGTTTCAACTCCCAAGAGGAATTCGATGGTTAATTCCCACTGAAAAAAACAA
>SKHH01000138.1 GCA_007117055.1 Lishizhenia sp.
AAGATAAAGGCATTTATGGGAACATTAGGCGATTTTTTAGTGCGTAGTGATTTGGAGGATTTTACGTTTGAAAATTCATCAACGTTGTCTCTTCGTCAAGCTGAATTAATGAAGGCGATTAATTCTGAACGTGATACTTTTTACACATTTTGTCATGGTGTGAATGAATCAACGATTATCACAAGTAAATCAGTCTCTGAGCGAATCAAGAAGATCTTTAAAAATGAAAGACTAAAATCACATTCAGCAGACTTAGCTTCTATTACCATTAAATTGCCAACTGTTAATACAGAGATTTCGGGAGTTTATTATTTTATTTTAAAGCATTTAGCTTGGGATGGTATCAACATTGTTGAGGTCATTTCTACTTCGAATGAGTTTACCGTAGTGGTTAAGTCAGATGACATTGACTCTGTTTTCACCGTGTTAATGCAATTAAAAAAAGAGGGGAAGTTATTAGTAGACGGTAAAAATTAATAGGTTATATAGAAATAAAGAATCTGAAAGTAATTTCAGATTTTTTTTTGAACATAACTTTCTTTGTGCTGTTTGAAAAGTTAAGTTTAAGTTTTTAAGATTTCAATTGCATTAAAATATGAAGATAGGAATAGTATTGTATCCTACGTACGGTGGAAGTGGTGTTGTAGCTACAGAGTTAGGAAAGGCTTTGGCAGAAAAAGGACATGAAATTCATTTTATTACCTATTCTCAACCTGTCCGATTAGGCTCTTTTCGTGATAATATTTATTATCATGAAGTGATGATTTCCAACTACCCTTTATTTGAATACCAACCGTACGAAACAGAATTAGCGAGCAAATTAGTTGAAGTAGTGAAATATGAAAAGCTTGACGTACTGCATGTGCATTACGCCATTCCTCATGCTTCTGCTGCTTTTATGGCACAACAGATATTAGCAACTCAGGGAATTCAAATTCCGTTTGTAACAACTTTGCATGGAACAGATATCACTTTGGTAGGGAAAGACAAGTCTTTTGAGCCTGTTATTTCTTTTTGTATTAACAAGTCTAATGCGGTAACTGCTGTTTCAGAGAGTTTAAGACAAGATACATACGAACATTTTGATACCACTAGAGATATTGATGTTATACCTAATTTCATTCAAATTCCAGAATATGAGGTGATGGAAGATGTCATTGAGTTAAGAAGAAAATATGCAAAAGATGATGAGCCTATTTTATGTCATGTGTCCAATTTTAGACCTGTAAAAAGAGTCGCAGATGTGATTCAAATTTTCAATAAAGTCAACCATTCTATTCCATCACGATTGCTTTTGGTCGGTGATGGTCCTGATCGTTACAACATAGAACGTTTATGTCGTAGCTTAAAAATATGTAATCGGGTGGTAACACTTGGTAAAATTCGTGATGCTGCGAATATCATTCGCTTGAGTGATATGTTTTTACTTCCTTCAGAAACAGAGAGTTTTGGGCTTGCGGCCCTTGAAGCGATGTCTGTTGGTGTACCTGTAATTAGTTCCAATACGGGAGGAATTCCTGAAGTAAATGTACATAACTTCTCTGGAATGCTTTCCAATGTAGGAGATGTGGATGAAATGGCAGGTAATGCAATAGCTATATTGACCGACAACAAAACATTAAAACAGTTTAAATTGAATGCATTAACTCAAGCGAAAAAATTTGATATTCGTAAAATCCTTCCTGCTTATGAGGATATTTACAGAAGGGTAATTGAAGAGCTAAAACTCCAATCAGTCTAAATTCGTGGGTCATCAGTATCGGACGTCTGTATCTAAAATAATTCAATTATGATTGAAGGTTTTTTAATGTTAGGAGGTGTACTCGTATTTCTCTTATTAATATTTATTTGGAAAAGTGTTAAAGAGAATAAACGTAAATGGAAGATACGAAATGGAGATAATTACACACGTGAATATTTAGAACTGGACGAAAACGGAGTTTGGAGAAGGATTTCCTTTACATGTGAATCATACAAGAAAAATTTTCCAAGACACGTGATATATATACGCAAGAATTGGGAAAACTATCCTGAATGGACTAACAAGCGTAAAGAGGAAATTTTGAGTAGGTTAAAAAGTGTATTGAAAGAACCTGAGTACACCTATATTGAAATTCATTAGACGGACCACAACAAGCGCTTAGCTCCATTTTTTTTGCTGCAGGAGCAATAAAGATAAACTTTACTTTCCTTACATTTTAAATGATTCAAAACAAGCACCTAGCATAATGAAATCCATTAAGTATGGTAATTCATTATGTTGATTAGCTCAAAAATAGCGGTTAAAAGAATCTATTTATGAAGTAGCTAACATTAAAATGTGAATTACAATATTAGAACTTTATTTTTTATGCACTATCTAGTTGTATTTTCGTCTCTTGAATAGAATATTTCATGTCGAAGGGAAACAAATTTAAAGAAAAGGGAAAAACAGGAGCGACCAAAAGGTCTAAGAATAAGTCAAAATTATTCGTTGGTCTATGGAAACGAATTGATAACCGAAAAGCGAAATCTATTTCGGGTGCGTTACTTCTATTGTTTTCGATTTATTTTTTTATTGCTTTTCTCTCTTACTTGTTTACTTGGAAACAAGATCAAAATTTTATCATGGATACGACCTTTTTCGAATTCATGTTTAGCGCTGAAGAAATTGTGATTTCAAATTGGTTAGGAAAATTTGGTGCTTGGTCCTCCCACTATTTTATTTACGAAGGTTTTGGTGTCGCTTCGTTTGCTTTTTGTTTCCTATTTTTTGTGACAGGCGTTCGTCTACTATTAAATATTCGTTTAGTTCCTTTGAGAAAAACCTATTTAATTAGCACAGTAGGAATTATATGGTCCTCCATTTTTTTAGGCTTATTTTCTGCCCGAATAAATTACGTGGGTGGAACTTTTGGTTATTTCACAAATGATTGGTTAAAAGCTAGTTTCGGTGGGTTTGGTGCTTTTTTGTTTGTTTTAGTATTGTTCTTTGTTGCTTTTGTTGTGCTCTTTAACCCTGATATTCAAGGAATGTGGAGAAGATTCTTTGATAGAAATGAAAACTCTGAGGAAGTATCAAATGACAATAAAATGTCTGATATACTCATAAATAATACCATTACGGACGATGAAATTGAAGAGGAAGAGCGTCCAGTTCAAGTTAATTTTTCTGAAGAAGAGGATCAAGAGGAAGAAGAAGGTCTTGTTTTAGAAAAAACAGTAAAATCATCCGACTCGAATACAAATGAAGAACAAGACAGTGATGATTTTGAGGTTGTAACTGCTCCGGATGATACAATAAAAGAGGAAGATAGCGAAGAGGAATTTTCTGTGGAAGTTGCGCCAACAGAAAAAGAACTTTCGGACAGGGAGTTAAACCGGAAAGTTGAAGAGTTTGGAGAGTATGATCCTAAGTTGGATTTAGCAAGTTATACCTTACCTCCGATTGACTTACTGCAAAAGTTTGAGTCAAAAAGTGGGGGAGTAGATAAGGATGAGCTAGAGGCTAATAAAAATAAAATTGTTGAAACGCTATCTCATTATAAAATTGAAATCGCAAAAATAAAAGCGACTATTGGACCCACAGTTACTTTGTATGAAATTGTTCCAGCTCCTGGGGTGCGTATTTCTAAAATCAAGAACTTAGAAGATGATATAGCCTTGAGTTTAGCCGCTTTGGGGATTAGAATTATTGCTCCAATTCCTGGAAAAGGTACAATAGGTATAGAAGTGCCTAATAGCAAACCAGAAATGGTAAGCATGCGAGCTTTAATTGCTTCTGAAAAATTCCAAAATTCAGATGCCGAACTTCCTGTAGTAATGGGAAAAACCATTACGAACGAAACATATATTTTTGATTTAGCTAAAATGCCTCATTTGTTAGTTGCAGGTGCTACGGGGCAAGGTAAATCAGTTGGCTTGAATGCTATATTAGTTTCTATTTTATACAAAAAACATCCAGCACAAGTGAAGTTTGTATTAGTGGATCCTAAAAAAGTGGAACTAACTTTGTATAATAAAATAGAAAGACACTTTTTAGCTAAATTACCCGGAGAGGAAGAGCCAATTATTACGGATACATCGAAAGTGGTTAATACATTGAATTCACTTTGTATTGAAATGGATGACCGCTATGAGTTGCTCAAGGATGCTCAAGTGAGAAATATTAAAGAGTACAACGAAAAGTTCATTGGTAGAAAATTAAACCCCGAAAAAGGTCACCGCTATATGCCTTACATAGTGGTACTGATCGATGAGTTTGCCGATTTAATTATGACAGCAGGGAAAGAAGTGGAGCACCCTATTGCCAGATTGGCACAATTAGCTCGTGCTATAGGAATACACTTGATTGTGGCTACTCAGCGTCCTTCTGTTAATGTAATTACAGGTATGATTAAAGCAAATTTCCCAGCGCGAATTGCATTTAGAGTGCTTTCAAAAATTGATTCTCGAACAATTTTGGATGGATCAGGCGCAGACCAATTAATAGGAAAAGGGGATATGCTCATTTCTACAGGGAATGAAATGATTCGGCTACAATGTGGTTTTGTGGACACACCTGAAGTAGAGGAGGTATGTGAGTTTATTGGTAATCAACGTGCGTATCCAGAAGCAATGCTATTGCCAGAGTTCGTAGATGAAAATGCTGCTGATAGCGGAGGGGCTGATGATTTAGACGATTTAGATGAAAACTTTGTAGAGGCAGCCAGAATTGTTACTATTCATCAACAAGGATCAGCTTCTTTATTGCAACGAAAGCTGAAGTTGGGTTACAATAGAGCCGGGAGAATTGTTGATCAATTAGAAGGTCATGGAATTATTGGTCCGTTTAAGGGAAGTAAAGCAAGAGAAGTTTTATTCCATGATGAAATAGCGTTGGAAGAATACCTTAAAACGAAAGGACTTTTGTGAAAAAAAACTCAGTTGTTCCGAATTACTTTATGGCATAGTTTATGATAATGTTCAAAATAAATAAAATATAAGTAGAAAATATGAAAATTGTTATAGCATCACTTTTGATTTTTGTTAGTTTTTCTGGCATTGGTCAATCAGACCCTAAATCAGAACAAATTTTAAATACTTTTTCGAAGGAGATAAAATCACTGAATTCTTTTTACATGGAGTTTTCTCTTCATTTTTTGAATAAAGCAACGGGTGAGGATTCCAAACAAAAAGGAAATGGTTTCGTACAAGGAGATAAATTTAGTGCAAAACTTGACGATAATGAAGTGATTTCGAATGGAATGAAAATCTGGACGATTGTGCACTCCGAAAAAGTAGTCTATGAATCAGATGCTGATGACGACGATGAAGAAAGCATCAATCCTAAAAAATTACTTACCATTTGGGAAACAGGATTTAAAAGCAAATACGAAAAAGAAGATGTGATCAACGGAAAAAAAGTTCACGTGATTAATCTTTATCCTACTAACCCGGCTGAAGTTCAGTATCATACCATAACTTTATATGTCGATGTGAATGGAAAAGAATTACATAAAGCCATAATGAAAACAAAAGAAGGGACAACAATGACCTACACGGTAACAAAAATGGATAAAAACATACCGGTAGATAAAAGTAAATTTGTGTATGATGCCCGTAAATTTCCAGGTTATCAGTTGATTCGTGATTAA
>SKHH01000077.1 GCA_007117055.1 Lishizhenia sp.
AATGCATTTATAGAAAAAAACAAACAACGTTTCTTAGATGAATTAATCGATTTACTCAAAATACCTTCCATTTCTGCAGACCCTGCTTACAAAGGAGATGTTCAAAAAACAGCTGAAGCGGTGGCTTCTTACCTAACTGAGGCAGGTGCAGAAAATGTTGAAGTTTGCCCTACTAACGGTCACCCTATTGTGTATGGAGAAAAAATAATTGACGCATCGCTGCCTACTGTGCTCGTTTATGGACATTACGATGTTCAACCAGCAGACCCCATTGATTTATGGACTTCGCCTCCATTTGAACCGGTTATTAAGCCTACTGAAATTCATCCAGAAGGTGCCATTTTCGCTCGTGGTGCTTGTGATGACAAAGGTCAAATGTTTATGCACCTCAAAGCATTTGAAGCAATGGTGAAAAGCGGCGAACTTCCTTGTAATGCAAAATTTATGATTGAAGGAGAAGAAGAAGTTGGTAGTGAGCACTTAGGGATTTGGATCAAAGAAAACAAAGAACGTCTTTCTGCAGACATTATTCTTGTTTCTGACACAGGAATAGTTTCAAATGATACGCCTTCGATAACGACTGGATTAAGAGGGTTAAGTTATGTAGAAGTTGAGGTGACTGGTCCAAATCGTGACTTGCACTCTGGTCTCTACGGCGGTTGTGTGGCTAACCCTATTAATATTTTGGCTCAAATGATTGCTCAACTACAAGATGAAGATAACAAAATCACTATACCCGGTTTCTATGATAAAGTTGAAGTGATTTCAGAAGAAGAAAGGGAAGAAATGGCCCGTGCTCCCTATTCTGAAGAGACGTATAAAAAAGCATTAGATATTTCTGCAGTTCATGGAGAGAAAGGATATTCCACAAGAGAACGTGGTTCTATTCGTCCTACCTTGGATGTGAATGGAATGTGGGGAGGATATACTGGCGAAGGTGCTAAAACAGTCATCGCTTCGAAAGCTTATGCTAAAATTTCTATGCGTTTGGTTCCTGATCAACATCCAGATGAAATCACGAAACTTTTTACATCCTATTTTGAATCACTAGCACCCGAAGGTGTAAAAGTAAAAGTTACGCCACACCATGGAGGGGAACCTGCTGTTACGCCAATAGATTCTGCGGGATACCAAGCAGCGAGTAAAGCCATGGAAAAAACATTTGGCAAACGTCCCATTCCATTGAGAAGTGGCGGAAGTATTCCAATTGTCTCCTTATTTGAAAAAGAACTCGGATTAAAAACAGTACTCATGGGATTTGGACTAGACAGTGATGCTATTCACTCTCCAAATGAGCACTATGGTTTATTTAACTTTTACAAAGGAATAGAGACGATTCCTTATTTCTATCACTATTTTAAAAATGAATTAAAATAATCGCATGAAGTGGCGAGTATCCTCGCCACTTCTTATTTTCTACTCATGATCATAGCAAGGAATATTTTTTTGTTTACAGTGCTTTTTGCTATTTTAAGTGCTTGTTTTACAGTACCCACTTACAAAGGAGCTTCTAATTTTAAACTAGAAGGATATAAACCGAAAGAAAATGAACTCCGTTTTAGTCTAGACGTGTCTATTTTTAATCCAAATGGTTATGGAATTCGAATTCGAAAATCCTCTTTTGATGTTTTTGTAGGTGAAAAATATATGGGGAAAGCTTCTCTTAAAAAAGCATTTAAAATGAAACGCAAAAATGAAACGCAATGCCACCTCCCTGTCCTTCTAGAACTAGAAAAAGGAACTATATTCAAATTGATTGCATTGGTCACTTCAAAAAAGGCAGAAATTCGACTCAAAGGAGTTTTAAAAGCATCTGTTTTCGGGATACCCAAACGTGAAAAAATTGACCAGACACAGTTGGTGAACTTGCGTGATTTGAATATAAAGCTGGGGATTTAAGAGGCAGCGAAACTGTTAATACTAAATCATCATCACTTCTACAGCAAAAAAACAAGCTATTGTTTGAGTAACTTTTTAGTCATTATCCCAACCTTTACAAAATGAATTCCCGCTGACAAGCCTGAAACATCAATCACCGCTTCATTTGAATTAGGCTCCACTGCAATTTGAGAAACCAATTGCCCATTTGCATTCATTATGATGATTTCATTAATGTTATTTTCACTCCAAATGATTCTCACCTCTTGTGAAGAGGGATTAGGGTACATAAACAACTCGTTATTAACAGATATTTCCTGACTATTTACAACTTGATATGGTAAAATATCCCATCCAAACATAGGGTTCCCTTGATTTAAGCCTGTTAACTCATAATTAGAAAAAGCTTTATCCAATCGAACACTCAATCTCGCTGGAGAGGAAAGCAAACTTTGATTTACCTCTTTTAATGGTTGCATTACCCAAGATAAATTTTTATAAACCGTGGCAAAAGCAGTCCCATTTTCTTGCATTAATTTTTCATGAAGAAAAGCTCCTTCATCGTAGTTCGGCATATCGTCAAAATCTCCACCAAAAACATAAATAACATGTTGACCTCCTAAAACAAAGTATCCATTTTCATCAACGATTCTATCCGTTGGATTCCATACCATATCATCACCATTATCATCCATGAATTTTGAATTTTCACCAAACGCCATATTCAATCTTCTTCCCGTTTCAACATCTATAGCATACCCTGGAAACCATGACAAACCATAAGTTTCTGAGTTGTCTTCTTGTCCGTTTTTATCAACTGAAGGATTCATTTTTAAACCTCCTGGAATTCCACTACCGTCTTTATTCAATTCAATTACTGGACACCTTGTCCACTTTGATTGGTCGGGTGTAAAAACAATGTCAATATTCGGGGCCATAAAAGTACTGTTAAAATTTTGTCGAATATTAATTATATGAAAATTAGAAATCGCATTATTTTGTCCTACATCTAATACAGGCATTGCAAAGTCACAGTTCGTTACTCTAGTATATTTACTAGGTACAATTATCCCTTCACAAAGCTCCCTAAACTTTGCTATTTTAAGTGGAAAAAATGGATCTGAAAAACAAGCTGCATCTTCGTTTTCAGAAATTTCATAACTACTTTGTTTTGATATCCAATTCATTTCAGAGAAGGAGTGATTATCTTTAATCCCTGTTAACCAAGGAGTGCTATTTTCTTCAAAGGATAATTCAGATGATATTGCAGGTGCTTCTAACTCTCTTTGGGGACAGTTTTCTGTTCCAGACGCACAGAAATAAGTAGATTGAACTAACTGAATAGCGATTCCCCAGTCTTCAATGAAATAGGTATCCCCTTCAAAAAGAGAAGTTGTAGCATTCACAGAATCTAGTAGCTCCCCACCTTCAATATCATATAAATAAGCAACCCAGCTCGCATCACCAAGATTGGATGCGTCTAAAACCTTTAACTGAATATAGCCTAAAACATGATTTATTGTGTCATAAATATAAGCATTTACAGGGCCAAAAGAGCGTTCATAATTCACTTTCCCCACACTATTGTTTTCTAATATCTCCTGCTCAGTTTCTACTGAAATCCGCTCAGTGAGTCCCATATTCCCCTTTCCATCCAAGCGTGTGATTTCAAACATTTGTTGTGGCAATATGGAATCAACAATGGGTGTACCCACTATTCCTGTACCTGACACATTACACGATGAATTCGAGATGTTTTGATCATAATGAAGCTTTACGTCTTGCGCTAACTCAATGATATTTTGGACATCTTCTAAGTGGTTACCATCATTACTAAAAAGGATCGAAAAGTTATAATATGCCGACTCACCTGAAGCTAAAAACTGATGCTCTGGAACAATAAACTTACGTCTTGATTCATCTGATGGTGCTGCTAAACCGTTACCATCAATATTTAATTCAGACCACCCCTCCCCTGTCAATGGATTTCCTGAATAAAGAAAGGAAGTAGGTTCGTTTGTCACTCCTTGTGAACCCGGAACGCCATTCCCTCCGTACAACCAATTACTGCCATCTTTCCATTTTCCATTCATATAATTCCAGTAATCGGGGTTATAAAGTGGTACTGCATTTGGGTTGGAGGAACTTAAAAATGAAAAGGTTCCAAAATATTCCATATTTCTATCTAGGCAGACTACACCTAAAGCGGGAAGGTTTTCACCATAAACTCCTTCATCTGTATTAGTAGCATTATACGTGTAACCAACATTGTGCGTTGAATCACAACCAATGTAATCGCTAAAAGGAAAATCAATATTTGCATCAATAAATAAGGCTGGTTTGAAGTTTGAATAATCATTAAGACTTCTATTGATAACCTGAAGTTCAATAAAAGTAGTTTGATTGATGTAATTTGTATCCTCAAATTGATAAACCATAACATGATATTCCATCCCTAAACCTCTATTTTCAGATGGTTCAAAAAAGTCCGAAACACGATCATCATTAAAAATCATATAAATAGCTTCATCTCCTTTAATGCAAGGATAGTCACCATCGTTTGGGTTATAAATCCCATCGTTATTCACATCAACATAAGGTGCGAGTTGGGACGCTACACCAATTTCCTCCATACCTGTACCTGGCCAACCCTTTATTCCTTTAGGCGCTTCATACCACGACTGATTATAGTTATCGATATGAAATTGTATCTCTTCCTTATTCACTTTCCAAATGGACTCCCCATAAACACTCTGGTATTCTGGTAAATTATAGTACATTTGATCTGCTATTGGTCCATTAATAAAACTAATATCTGAAGTTCTTTTTGCTGCGCTTACATAAACCGTCTCGTCTTGACTAACCCCTCCAAACCAAAATAAGCCTAACTCAATGATCGAGGTTCCAATTGATGCCGGCACTTCATAAATAAAATTATAATTAGGGTTTGACCTGAATAAAATTCCATTATTTTGAGCGGCTAATCGAACGTCATTTGCGTTTAATTGTTCCTGAATAATGCTTTGAGAAAAAGAAGCAACCGTGGTAAACAAAACGAGTATTAAAGGTAAGTATTTCATCATAATTCTGACTATTAACTATTAAACTGTAAAGAAAGATCATCATTTTTTGAGAGAATTAATTTTCTAAATTTTTAATTCAATTGAGTAACATCTTTCTAAATGTCCAATAAGTTATGTCTATAAAATTACAAATAAGAATTCTTTACTCAAAATTCAACTAAGGAATAATTGAACTGGAAAAAGTAACATGTTAGGATTATTGATTCTAATGAGTGCTTCACCTACCATACTGAATACTAGCAAGAAAAACTAATAACAATTGAAAACACATCAACTCTCCTCCGCATCCATCTGCGCTAATTCCTTATTGATTTCCTCGGCTTGTGCCATCAACTCATCGCTTTTAGTTCTATTCACCGTCGACATTTGGTGAGCTTGTTTGAGCAGTTTTTCGTATTTATCTTCTAACTTTTCTCGTTTTGACTTTCTTCTAAATAATCCCATCATGCTTTTTTAATAAGAACACGTGAAAAGCGCTATTTGTTGTGGTTGAATACTCAACTAACGTAGAACTCCTGTTTTTTTTTCACCATGAAGGCATTAAGATTATTAAGAAAACCACCTGAATGATCCTTAATTTCTTACATGGTTATTTTAAATTGTTAAGGGAAGACTTTACGAGCATTTCTAAATTATCAA
>SKHH01000049.1 GCA_007117055.1 Lishizhenia sp.
GAGTTTGGATAAGAAAATAAGGGGCTTACTATTTGTAAAGTCTAAAAAACAAACGATTTTAATAGGTTTAAAAGATCTTTTTGTGCTAGTTTTGAGTTTTATCGGACAACAATAATTTTAAATGGAATAGTACATGAATATCCTTTTGTTTTCCCAGAGTATTTAGTGGTAGCTCTTGGCCGTTAGCCTTTAGCCTTTAGCCAATAGCCAACAGCCAATAGCCATTGAAAAAAAATCACATATTGGGTTGCGTTCTAATGAAATAAGGAGTACTTTTGTTGCTCATTTTCAGATCATGCTAGACCATATTATTACTTCTAAAACCCGTATCCGCTTGTTGGTGAAATTCTTCATCAATGCTGCTAATACAGGGTATTTGAGGGGTTTGGCTAATGAAATGAAAGAAAATACAAATGCTATTCGTAAGGAGCTTAACAACCTTTCAGAGGTTGGAATTATCATTAAGGAATCTCAAGAATCTAAGGTGATGTATCGTGCCAATAATGCACATCCTTTTTTTGGGTTGCTCCAACAAATTCTACGCAAGCATATCGGATTGGATGATATTATTACCGCTGTTATATCCCGTATGGGAGATGTTAAAAGAATTTACCTTATTGGCGATTATATGAAAGGGATAGATTCCGGGACCATTGAAATTGTTATTGAAGGACCGGGGATTAATGAATCCTATCTTGAACAATTACGTCCCAAAATAATACAAGAAATTCAAAAACAAGTTATCTTTCATACCACCACCCACTTCGATGGTAACGGATTGTTGGTCTTTGAATTAGATTAAAAATAAGAAATTTATATATTTGTCGAAAAAACAGGAATCACATTTTTTTTATAAACAAAACCTAAATGAAAAAAATCATAACCCTAGCATTAATGCTATCTTCACTAAGCTTATTCGCACAGACACCAGCTCAAGAAGACATGGCGAGAAAAGAAATTGAAAAACGTGGGCTCTCTGAAACAGAGGTGCGCTCTCGCTTAAGTGCCGAGGGTATTTCTTTAGACTCTCCCGAAGACGCCATAAAAAACCAAGGAAAAATTAAAGCCATTTTGGATGAAATGGAGAAGGAGAAAAAAGCCGGAAGTGCTGCTTCACAGCAATCCGCTGGCTCAACCGAAGTTCCTGACGATCGCGCCCTTATGATGGAACGCGTTGAAGCTGAAAAACGAGTTACCGAAACGGAAGCAGAGCGTAAGCAAAATGAGGTTATGAACACGGTAGATGACCGTAAAATATTTGGTCGTAGCATTTTTACCGACCAACCCCTTGAAATTTTTCGTACTACTGATGGAGCAAGAGCTCCAGAAAACTATATCCTTGGTGCTGGAGATATAATTAGAGTGACTATTTTTGGACCTTCCCAGACAGATTTACTTTTAGAGGTCAATTCACAAGGCTTTATTCAACTTGCTGGCTTACCAAAAATCTTTGTTCAAGGAATGGAGCTTAGTGCCGCACGAAATCTAATTATTCAACGTTTATCTTCATATTATACCTTCAATACCAATCAAATTTCAGTAACTATTCAAACCGTTCGCACTATTAATGTGAATATTTTTGGTGAAGTAGAAAGGGTAGGAGGCTTTAACGTATCTGCCCTCAATACAGCTCTAAACGCACTTTCTGCCGCAGGTGGTCCTACCGAAATTGGTTCGATTAGAAATATTGAACTTATCAGTGGGAAAAAAAGTCGACTCATCGATGTATATGCGGTGATGGACAATCCAGGTGATATGTTTCAGTACGATCTGCAGCACAATGATATTATTTATGTGCCGGTGGCCCAAAAAATTGTAACCCTAAACGGCGCGGTTCGACGCCCCATGCGCTATGAACTCAAAGAAGCGGAAACATTGAAAGACTTAATACGATTCGCAGGTGGGCTAAATGTAAGAGCCTATCCGGAGATCGTTACTGTTCAGCGCATTGAAAATGGAGAAGAAGTTATCAAAGAATACAATTTAAGAGAGGCAATGAATGGAGTTGTTTCGGTTTCGCTACAAGATGGAGATGTAATTAACATTAGGCAAATTTCCAAAACATTGGAGCGCTATGTTGAAATTATTGGCGATTCGGCAGTATTTTATCCCGGCCGCTATTCACTAGATCAAACCCCAACTCTAAGAAGCTTAGTAGAAAAAGCAGAGCTGCGTTCTCAGGCCAAAACTTCATCTATGTTTATCGAAAGAACTCGAGAAGATGAAGCAAAAAACATGTTTGTAGTTAACTACGATAGTTTGGTAAAACAAAATTCAGATTTTGATTTACAACGCTTAGATGTTGTTCGGGTATTCACAGAAAAACGCTATTCAATTACTGATTCTATTGCTGTGGCTGGTAATGTCCGTCAGCCATTTAAAATATCGTATCGATTTGATCAACGCCTCTCGATAGCCAATGCATTGGCTTTTGCAGGCGGAACTAAGCCAACAGCTACCCAGCAAGCTTACGTGTTTAGGAAAAGCATAGAAAACCCCGAAAAAATAACGCATATTCCTGTTCATCTTGTTTCCGACTGGGACTTTGAATTGCAACCTGGCGATCGCCTGATGGTGTATAACCAAGCACTCCGCGAGCGCATCCCTCAGCTTTCTGTTCAAGGTGAAGTAGTGGAACCCTTTACTACAGCTTTTGAACCTGGCATCAGCCTTACCCAAGCCTTAAAAATGGCAGGGGGAGTTACCGAAAAAGCGAGTAGAGAGCGTGTAGAAGTATTTCGTGCGCTAATCGATGAAACTCAAGGAGTTCGTTTTGACCGAATTGTATTAAAGGTAGATGAGGACATGAATGTGTTGCAACCTGCAGGTTTTAATCTCCAACCATTTGATCAAGTACTCGTTCGAAGCATACCTCAATACAACATAGATAGAGCCATCCAAATTAGTGGTGAAGTTTTTTATCCAGGAACGTATCCATTAGAAAGTGGACGCTATCGTTTAAGCGACCTTATTAAAAAAGCAGGTGGACTCACACAACAGGCAGACGCAGATTTTGCTAATATTGTGCGTGCACACGAGGGACGAGGCCCTATAGGACTTAGTTTGCGCAAAGCCATGAATAATCAGGGCAACGATAGTTTTGATCCTGTTCTTTTTGAAGACGATGTCATTACTATTCGTCGATTTGAAAATGTTTTTTCTATCAATATTTTAGCTACTCGACTAGGACTTGCCAAAGTCTTGGCGGCTAAATCAAACATGGAAGTTGAAATAGGATCCAATGAATTTGAGTATTCGGAAGCTGAGCTAAATCTTTTAGAAGAATTAAAAAAACCAAATTTAGCATCAGGTGAAAGTACGGAGTTATTACGTCAGCTTAATTTAGAATTTATGAATAAGTTGGATGCAGATAATCTTCGAGAGCAGCAGATTGAAATCATCAACTTTGCATTTCGAGGAAAGCGTTCAGCCAATTGGTACATTAAAAATTATGCAGGCGGTTTTGCTCGAAAAGCAGATCGAGGCAGTGTAACCGTTACACTCCCTAACGGACAAGTAAAAGGTACCCGCGAATATTTATGGGGCTTATGGAGAAATTATCCTGATGTAGTGGCGGGTTCTCAAATTTCACTTGACTATAAACCAGAAAAAACACCTAAACCAGCATCTGAGAAAACGGATTGGGGAAGTATAGGAACGGGTATATCACAGGCTGTCATTTCTGCAGTTACATTAATTCTGTTGTTGCAGAATGTTAATAACTAATTTAGAACATGGATAAAATAACCCACACCGAGCTAAAAGAAGACGAGATTTCCCTTGCTGAATTGATTCAAAAAGCGGCAAAATTTCTTTCTCGGGTAAAAAGAGATAAAAAAGTTATTTTTTATTGTTTAGCAATAACAATTCCAATTGGGTTGTTGCTAGCCTTTGGAACTACTCCACAATACAGCGCCTCTATGCGAATAATGCCTTATGGTGCAGCAGCTCCATCGGGAGGTCTTAGCTCCCTAGCTGGCTTAGCAGGGCTTAATATGAATAGAGGAGCTGGACAGACGACTGTTCTACCAGAAATGTATCCTGATATTGCTCAATTGTTGGATTTTCGCATTGCCATATCTGAAACCCCCTTATATTTCTCTTCTATGGGAGATTTTGTAACTCCAACCACCTACTTTACCGAATACTCGGCTCCTTCCTTCGCCGATAATGTAAAAAAATACACCATTGGTTTGCCAAATTTGGTGATTGGTTCGGTGATTGGCTGGTTTAAATCGGAAGATGAATCTTTAAGTATCGGAGAAGATCCTACGCCAAATATTGCAAAATATCCAAAAGAGTACTTAAAATTGGTAACGAGTATTGGGGAAAGCTATACTGTAGAGACCGAAAAGCTAAAAGACTTTCGAAATGTAACCTCCTTAAAAATATCAGCTATTATGCCGGATGCCGAAGCTGCTGCTGGACTAACCAAGGTTGTCGCAGACCAACTTATGGAGACGGTGATCCAGTTTGAAATACGCAAAACAAAAGATGAGTTAGTATATTTAGAAGAACAACACGACAAGATGGAGTTGCGGTACATCAATGCGCAAGCAGCTTTGGCTAACTTCCGCGATCGTACACGAAATACCACTTCTTTTAATACGCAGTCACAATTGGAGCGCATGCAAAATGAGTTTACTTTGTCTTATAACCTCTATAGTTCAGTTCGATCACAGCTAGAAGAGGCTCGCATTAAACTGAACCACGATACGCCGGTATTCACCATTTTGGAAAATGTGGTTGTACCCAATGAGCCCTCAGCGCCCCGAAAAGGAAGGATTCTCTTTTTGTCACTCTTTCTCGGTGTATTTTTTGGTGTAGGAATTATTGGGGCTAAGGTGTTTTGGGAACAAATATATTTAGAAGAACCCCAGAGTTAGTTTTACATGAGCCACTTAACAAAAACTTACTAGCCGGGTATTGTGGCAGATGTTTCTCTGAAGAACTGCTGTAAAAGAAAAAAGTATATAACAAGAATTATCCCCTCGAGAATTTGATGGTAAGAGGAGTGCGACAGTTTTGTAAAATTAGGGTTCAGATAAACTAAAAAGAACCCAAATAAATTTGCGCAATTTAAAAACTCCGAGTACTTTTGTTATTCAATATCCATTCTGTCATCCATAATTGTGACTGGCAGCAGCGAAGCCGTGGTAAATTTTACAGAATCCATAATAATTCAATCCTAATTTTATAAAATCATCAAATTAGTTAAACACAAACCCTCAATTGTTTAAAGTTTAAGAGTTTAAAGTTGAAGAGTATAATTTCGTCTTCGTCTTCGCCATCGTCATCGTCTAAGTCATCGTCTTCGTCTAGTACATCGTCATCGTCTTCGTCTTAGTCTTCGTCTCAACACCTAAACCCTCACCCCCTTACAAACCCTTAAATTTTACCCCCACTAAATTCTTAGCCCCATGAACACCCCCCCAAAAATAGCCATCATCGGCCTCGGATATGTAGGACTGCCGCTAGCGGTAGCTTTTGCAGAAAAATACCCCGTTATTGGACTAGATATTAATACGAACCGCGTTGAC
>SKHH01000178.1 GCA_007117055.1 Lishizhenia sp.
ATTTTCTTTTGGAAAGGCTTTCCTCTATCTAAATACTGAATTTCAGAATTAATATTTTTCTCTTGGTACTCCTTTTTGACCAGTGAAATCCTGATTTTCAATTGCTGCGAAAGCCTTGCGTCGGACTCCTTTTCTGCTAGAATAAATATTTTCGAGTCAAAAATAGAAGCAATGTAAGAAGCTACAGAAATAACTTGTAAACTTTCTTTTGACGTATCTATCGGAACAATGATATTCTCGATATGCTTAGGTTCTAAACCCTGTTGTACTATTAAAAAAGGAACACTTGTAGAAGTAACCACTTTCATCGCGTATGACCCAAACACTTTTTGCATGCCTTTTGGTCCGTGTGTCCCCATGATAACCAAGTGTGCATTTTCATCTTCAGCCAACTTACCAATATCGTCAAAAATAGAACCTACTCTTGACTCACACTCCACAGACAAATTCTTGGGATTTTTATCTTTATGACTAAGAGCCACCTCTTCAAGCTTTTCTTTTGCTTTTTCTAACTCTTTTTTATCGCTAACAATATGAATAAGCTTGATACGGGCATTAATAGGAGTAGCTAAAAAAAGAGCATGAAAATAAGCTGCATCTCCTACTGGAGTAAAATCATGTGGCACTAAAAACAAATTCGACATAACGCAATAAGATTGATAATCAGGATAAAAATACAATTATTATTTTTCTAAATGTAAAATATGAAACAAAAATAATTCACATAAAAATGTATAAAAGTCAATTTTTCATAAACAAGATCAGTTGACTCACCGTTGTTTTCCAAGAAAATTGAACTCTTACGAAAGCCTTTCCGTTTTCTTGAATTTTATTATAAAAAGGTTTATCCGACAATAACTTATTGATAGCGAAAAGAAATTGCTCTTCTGAATTTGCTACCAAAATATCCTGTTCTGGTATTCCTCCTAAAGCATTATTTGCCAAAGAAGTTGTAATTGCCGGCAGCCCCATTGCCATCGCTTCTAGTAATTTATTTTGCAATCCTGTACCCAAAAACATAGGAGCAACAAAAATTTTACCTTTTTGATAACTTTCCCTAATATCATCTACCCAACCTGTTACAGTTACTTTATCATTCGCAAAATTCTTTACTTCTTGAGTTGGATTTGCTCCTGAAATCAACAACTTGACATTCAAAGCTAAATTTGGTAAAATACTTTTCACTAAAAATCTACACGCTTCAATATTAGGTGTATAACTCATATTCCCTGTAAAAACAAGCTCATACTCTTTATGCTTAGCTGGTGAAATAAAGAAGGCATCATCAACGCCATTGGGAACAACTTTAATACGCGCATTTTCTGAGTGAAAAATGGCTTTTTTATCTTGTTCGGAAATCATTACATGGTGTTCAAAAAAATCAAAAACACTAACTTCATATCTTTTTAATCGACTCGATTCCGTTGAATAAAACCATCTTAAGAAATACTTTCGCTCTACTTCAGCACGCCGTTCCATTCCTTTTGAAAGCGCATCCATAAAGTCAATCGTTTTAGGGCAAGCATGATAATCTTTTATATATTCTGACACACGAATCAATTGGCAAAAAATATGATCTGGCTGTATGTCGTTTAAAAGTTGTTTAATCTTCCGGTGAATTCTAACATCATAAAAGTAACCTACCTGAAAAGGTTGACTTTTAAAAAAGTAAAATGCAGTATTCAAATACTTGGTAATTTTACTCACCTTAAATAAATGAATCGATTTACACCATTTGTTAACCATTTCAAACTCATCGGGAGAAACCACAAGCTCTGTTAACGAAATTAGATGAATATCAAAATGTAAGCTTAAATATTTCAACTGATAGTAAGCTCTTAGTTTATCCCCTTTTTCTAAGGGATAAGGAAAACGCGAAGTAATATATATCAGCTTTGGCTTAGAGTCCATTTAAAAATCCCCTTAATTGATTAGAAATCGTCTTTAACTCATAATTATCACGAATAAACTTTTGAGCATTGGTCCCCAATTCTTCTCTTAGCTTTTGGTCTTCGGACAACCTCATCATGGCTTCATAAAATGTTTGAGGTGTATCTGCAATCCAAACTTCTTTTCCATGGTTTACCGCTACACCTCTTACTCCTTCAGATGTCGTAATAATTGGCTTACCAAGCGCCATGTTCTCTAATAATTTAATCTTAACCCCACTACCAGAAAATAAGGGAATTAAACAAATGCCGTATTGCTGAATGAACTTAAAAGCGTCCTCTATCTCACCGTGATTAACAAAATAGTTCGTCGATGAAAAAGCACTTTTATCCAATTGTTTCCCAGCAACATGAATCGTTGCAGGAATATCGTTGTAATGCTCACAAATTTCTCGTTGAAGCCACTCTATTCCTTCTGAATTTGGCAACCAATCCATGGCTCCTAAAAAATAGTAATCATTTAATCCATAATCCACAATTTCAGAAGTGATTTCAAGTGCAGTCGGTAGTGTTATCAATGGAGTATTCAACACGTTTTTCCAAGTACTAATTTCAATTTGATCTTCCTCTGATATGGCAAGAATACCATCGACTTCTCCAATTACTTCTTTCTCAAAAACTTCCAATTGATTTGCTAATACTTCAAAATACTTGCGTTTCAATAGATTTTTACTGTTGATGGACAAGTTTCTCCAAATTTGATGTTCGATATTGTGGGCGCGAAGAATAACTTTCGCCGATGAAGCACGAAACACCTCGATATAAGGCAACAAATATATACTTTCAAGTATAATAAAGTCAAACTTTTCAACCCGTAAAATAGCTGCAAGTTGTTTGGCTACTTCTTCATCAAAAAAACGCTCAACATTATAGGATTTATTTTTAACTAAATGTTGTAAAGCTCCAAGTAGGGAAACTTTTGTGTTGATAAAACCACTACTGATGGACATCTTATTTTGGTAGGAAGCAGGGTAATTTGTAAGGCAAAAAGGATGCTTAAATGTGGACAAGGTAAAATGATGCAAATATTGAGGCTTTCCGTCTAACAAAGCATCCAACATACTTTTGATAGCTATACAACCACCATCTAGAAGTGGAAAAGCAGGTTTATTTCCTATGTGTAATATCCGCATTTACTTCTTTTTTTTAAACCAATTTTTCACACTAGAGAACTCCACAACACTTCTATCATTACCCGCAGACACCATCAAAACAACCGCAAAAGGGAGCAATATAAAATTTGGTCCCCACATACCCAAAAATGCAGAAATAACGTTTTCTTTCGCCATATTATCTCCTATGGTAATTAACACAAAGTAGATCATAAAAAGTAATGCTGCAATTACCACAGGAGCACCAAAACCACCTTTCTTCACAATGGCTCCTAAAGGCGCCCCAATGAAAAATAAAATGATAATAGAAAAAGATAAAGAAAACTTGCGGTGAAATTCAATTTCAAACTTCCGAAGGTTAATTTTTTTGTTTTTTTCAATATTCAATTGAGACTCTAAGGCATTAATGTTTGTTCTCAACTGAATCTCCATGGGCTTAATTAAATTTGCTAAATGGTCTGAACGAATTTCATCTAATGTAAAAAGAGGTAAGGTATCTTGGGGATTAATTAAATTTAATTTCTTTTTTCCATCTATACGTTCTACAGGCACATAGGTAATTGACTGAAAATATTCGTGTTTACTCACCGTGTTGTGCGAAAAACTTTCTGAAAGTTCATTAAAGTTTTGACGCAAAGAATCTACTGTTTTCTCAATTTGGAAGACGTTTAACATTTCAAAGTCGTTTTTGAACAACTCGTCTTGACTTCTATTCAACTCAAAACCCGTCAATAGCATTTTATAGGTAGCTGTTTTGAATTTTGATTTTCTACCTGGAAAAGTATTACCGCTACTTTTCTTTTCTTTTTGTTTTCCGAATGAGGCTGGCTTAGACAGTTCTTCTATCACTTCACCGTCATTTAATTTAAAAAACAAAAAATCTCCAGTTTCAGAGCGGTAAAACTCACCACTTTGAGCTGTAATTGTTTTTAAAACAGAAGGGTCTCTCCTATCATGAATAACAATCCGCTGGAATTCATTATCTTTTCCATCGGAAATTTTGATACTAAACCCATCAATATCTTGCGTATAAGATCCAGGACGTAAAAAGGATGTCAATTTTGTTTCTTGAATATCCCAAATAATAGAATGCCATTTAAAATTAGCAATGGGTATAATGTAATTGGAAAAATAAAATGTACCTACTGCAATGAAAACAATCACCACAGACAATGGTCGTAGAATCCGATAAATTGATAATCCACTGGCTTTTAATGCTGTTAATTCATTGTTTTCACCAAGGTTTCCCATTACAATAAGAGACGATAACAAAATAGCCAATGGTAGCGCTAAAGGCAACAAACTCGCGGATACATAAAACAGTAATTCAAGAATTACTGTTAACTCAAGTCCTTTGCCCATGAGGTCATCAATATATTTCCATAAGAATTGCATGACAAGCATAAACATAGAAATAAAGAAGGTTGCCAAAAATGGACCTATAAACGACTTCACGAAAAAAATACTCAGCTTTTTCACACCAATCAGTAAACAGCGCTAAATATAGTATTTTTAAACTTCTCCAAACACATCTTTTCCTATGAAGTTAAATTGAAGTAACGCGCTAGCCGTGTTCTGTAAAGGTGTGATTACATATATTTTTACCATTCATTTATTCTGCATACACAGTATTTTAAAAGATTTTTGTACATTAGCTCCAAGATACGAAAGAATTATGGAAGAAATAAAAGCTCCTTTATCGGAAATGTTAAATATACGCTACCCAATTATTGTAGCGCCAATGTTTTTAGTTTCAAATACAGAAATGGTAGAAGCGGCCATCAAAGCAGGCGCTACGGCGGCAATTCCCGCTTTAAACTACCGCACAACAGATGAATTGCGTGAAGCTATTCGAAAGGTTAAAAAAAATGCTGGTGGTCCAATGGGAATCAACTTAATCGTAAATAAAAGTAATTTCCTTTATATGGAACAACTCCAAGTTATTTGCGAGGAAAAAATTGACTATATCATCACAAGTCTAGGTTCTCCAGAAGAAACCATAAAAGTAGCGAAACAACATGGTGTTAAGGTATTTTGTGATGTTGTAAATGTAGCTTACGCAAAAAAAGTCGAGCAACTCGGAGCTGATGCCATTATAGCTGTGAATAACCGTGCTGGTGGCCATGCTGGAGGACTGAGTTTTGAAGAGCTTGTTCCCGCTTTAAAAGAAGCTTGTTCGATTCCTGTAATCAGTGCGGGTGGAGTTGGAAACGGAAAAGAAATGTACGATGTAATTCAGTCTGGAGCCGATGGACTCTCTATGGGTTCTATATTTATTGCATCAGAAGAAGCAGGAGTAAATGACGAGTACAAACAAGCTTGTGTCGATTACGGAGCAAACGATATTGTATTGACAACCAAAATTTCTGGAACACCTTGCACGGTAATTAAAACCCCTTATGTTGAAAAAATAGGTACTGAACAAAACTGGCTCGAGAAAATATTGAATAAAAA
>SKHH01000034.1 GCA_007117055.1 Lishizhenia sp.
AACGAAAATACCTCTTGAAACCCAATGCTATTGTAAGCAATACAAAATTGTCGAATAATCAGTTGGTACGAGCAGATGACTGGATGACGAGGTACGCCAATGAAAACGCTCAGTTTTTAAGGGATTCTATTTTTGACGATAATGATTCACTCATCCCTTTTGAACGTTGGGAGGATATAAGACTCAAAAATATCCAACTCAATGCGATGTATCAAACTATTTTGTGTGAAGTGCAATTGCTT
The DNA here is from genome assembly GCA_007117055.1 of Lishizhenia sp. Lineage (GTDB taxonomy): Bacteria > Bacteroidota > Bacteroidia > Flavobacteriales_D > Crocinitomicaceae > CSBr16-161. Next base: position 243 of record SKHH01000034.1, read on the forward strand.
CAATTTAATGTATTGAAAGATTCTTCACTCCTTGATTCGATAGTTAGTACCAGAGAGTTGTTAGAAATAATGGAAACAGAAAATACAAAGGAAGACTCGCTACTCCTTATTATGGACACTTCAAGTGTATCCACTTTAAACCATGGTTTGAACAATTGGATTGATTCCATCTATGCTGTCGTGGATACCTTAGTCGAAAGAAAGAACGTCCAAAACTACCTCAAAAAACAAGAACTCAAAGCATTAAAAGAGCAAAAAGAAAAGGAAGAAGCTGAGTTGAAAAGAGTAGGTGTGGACGAGCGATTATATCATTTGGATTCATTGTTGTACGACACCTTAAAGGTGAGTTTTGATTCATTACAGTTGTATTTACTCCAAGTGCAGGAAGAAAATCTTGAGTTGGAGAACACCTTAACGACAGGTGATTCACTTGCATTTGCTGAACAAATTATTGCAGACTCAATGATGACAGATTCATTGGGCACAATAGTAGATGAAATAGCAGCCATGGATACAATGTCATTATTTACCGAAGCGACAGATACGTTGCTATTAGATTTTTGGGAAAATAGAGACATACAATCAGGTTTGGATACAGTTAAAATCACAAAGCGACATAAAAATATGGCTCGAATAGAGACCATGTGGAACGAGATAGAGAAGACATTACAGGATTCATTGGTGTTTTCTTCTATAGAAGAGCATGTGTTGTTTATAGAGCGGTTGAAAATAGATATAAAAAACATTCATCGACAAGCATTGCTTTTTTGCACTCAAGAATTACAGCAACGCATGATCTTATGGTCGATAGAACAAAGTCTAGAGGAGTCTCTTTCAGAAGAACTATCGGACGAAGAGTTAATAGAAGCATTGAATGACGAAGAGGATTCTGATGACGAAGAAGAGGCAGATGAGAAAGAAGAGGAAGAAGTGAAAGATCAAGGAAAACGGAGGAGAAAAAAGGCTGACAATTAAGTTGTTGAACTGTTTGACGTAACCATTTGAGCATACACTTTTTTTTTTGAACCATTAAACGAAGGAAATTAAGAATCACTCCCTTAATGAGCCTTAACTTCTTAATGGTTTTATTTTTTATTATTTGATTATGAGCCATTAACACTTAGCTTTCACAAAGCTCCAAGACATAGATTCTTTACTTCTTTTGCGGTTATATCTTAATAAAACCGGTTGTTTTAACTTATTTACTTATTACCACTACAATTACAGTAGAACCACCATTTTTTCGTATCTTTCTCATTCAACACAAATAGAACAACATGAAGATAGTAGCATTTGGAGCAAGTAATAGTAAACAGTCGATAAACAAACAATTTGCAACATTTACCGCTAATTTATTTGATGCAGAAGATGTCGAAATTATTGATTTGAACGACTTTGAGTTGCCGTTATATGGTATAGACAAAAAAAAAAAAACGGGGATTCCAGAGACTGCGGTGGCTTTTTATGATAAATTACAAAGTGCTGATTTAATTATTATTTCCTTAGCCGAACACAATGGAAGCTACACAACGGTTTTCAAAAATTTATTAGACTGGATGAGCAGACATAACACTAAAGTATTTTCATCCAAAAAAGTATTCCTCTTATCCACTTCACCTGGAGGAATGGGAGGGAAGTTCGTCATGGAAGCTGCGATGACTCGATTTCCGCGTCATGGAGCAGAAGTTATTGGTCAATTTAGTTTACCTTCTTTTAATGATAATTTTGATGGAGAAACAGGAGTAAAAGATGAAGATCTAAAGCAACGTTTTCAAAAGATAATTGACGAGGTGAAAAGAAAATTATAACAGTATATATTATGTCGAATATTGAATTAATAAAAGAAGAAAGAGCAACGAAAATCGGAGCGTTTTTAGTTGGAAGACTTTTACCGTTTAGAGAAAAAAGAAGCGTAGGTCCATTCGTTTTTATTGATCATATGGGGCCAGTAAGCATGAGTGAAGACCAAAACCTGGATGTGCTGCCTCATCCTCATATTGGACTTTCAACCTTAACCTATCTTTTTGAAGGAACGATTATGCATCGGGATAGCATTGGAACTGAAGTTGAAATTCAAGCAGGTGATGTAAATTGGATGACAGCAGGAAAAGGTATAGTCCACTCTGAAAGAACACCTGAACGATTTAGGAATCAGGCTAAAGAGCTCCATGGTTTACAAATTTGGGTTGCATTACCCAAGGACTTAGAAGAGTCCGATCCTTCATTTCATCAAATAAAATCAAACCAACTTCCTAGCTGGACAGATGGTGCCTTGAAAATGAAATTGATTGCTGGTCAATTACAGAATAAAAAATCGCCAGTTCCTGTGCATAGTTCGCTTTATTTCATAGAAATAAAAAGCGAGGAAAATGAGCAAGTAAGCATCGGTGAACAACTGTATGGTGAAAGTGCGTTGTATATTTTAGAAGGAAAAGTTAGAGCTGAAGGAAATGAATATGAAGCAAAGCAAATTTTAATAGCTAAAAATGCAAAGCTTTGTAGTTTTGAAATGGAAAAAAACACTACCATTTATATTTTTGGTGGTAGGCCTTTTGAAGAAGAGAGGTATATTGATTGGAATTTTGTGTCCTCAAGTAAAGAACGCATACTGAAAGCAAAAGAAGAATGGAAGCAACAACAATTCCCCAAAATTAATGGAGAAGACGAGTTTGTTCCGTACCCATCATAAAAAACTTCTAGCATGTTATTTAACCCACCGAATACTTTCCATGAACTTTTCAAGGTCTTCTTTCACAAAATCTAACACCGGGCGAATTGAATCATAGTTTGGACGCGTATTGAAATATACTACTCCGCCAATAAAATGATTCAAGCTATCCGTGGTATAAAATTGAAAGGGAGAAGCAACATTTCCTTGTAATTCAAAAAGTGTTCCTCCGAAAGTTCCGTCTTCTGACTGAATAGTATAGTCGTGGATTGCGGTTGCCTTAATTTTATGCTCATCTACTTTATCAATTGCATAATCTACATAGGCAGATAAATTAGTATCCATTTCAATTACAGACAAATGTAAAGCTCCATTTAGCCCTGTGAATACTATATCTCGGTTACAATTATTTGGAGCAACACTGCCTACTTTGAAATAGTTTGGACTTAAAAATTCATATCCACAATCATCTCGATAAGTTTCGTAAGTTTTAGCTGGTAACTCCACCCTTAAATAGGTTGGAGGTTTGGGAATGTTTTTTTGTTTTTGAGTACAGGACACACTCAACATAATTAACAATAACATTACGCTCCAAAGATAGTTCTTTATCATTCCTTCCTCAATTTTAATCTCGATTCACTTTTACTTTAATTCTTTTGATTCGTTTTTTATCCGCAGCTTCAACAACAAAATCAATATTTTCAAAAGAATATTTTTGATTGTTTTGCAGAATTTCCCCGGATTGCTCGATTAAAAAACCAGCCAATGAATCTGCTTCTCCTTTTTTTATTTCAAATGATTTCCCATCAATGGAAAGTACTTTGTACATATCTACAAGAGCTGTCTTCCCTTCAAAAACAAACGTATTCTCGTCTATTTTAGTATAAATCACCTCTTCATCGTCAAATTCATCGGTTATTTCTCCCACAATTTCCTCCAATACATCTTCTAATGTAACAACTCCACTAGCCCCTCCATATTCGTCAACAACAACAGCCATGTGCATTTTTCGCTCTTGGAACTCTTTGAGTAAATCATCAATCTTTTTGTTTTCAGGGACGAAAAAGGGGGGGCGAATTAATTTTTCCCATTCAAAATCCTCCTTCTTATCCAAGTATGGAAGTAAATCTTTTACATAAATAATTCCAACTACTTCATCAAATGTTTCCTTGTACACAGGGATGCGAGAATACCCTGCATCAAGAATAATTTCGAGTAATTCGGAATACGAAGAAGATGTGTCAATAGCAACGGTATCGACTCGCGAACGCATAATTTGTTTAACATCCGTATTCCCAAAATTGACAATCCCCTCAAATAATCGATGTTCGTCTGTTGAAATATCTTCTTCCTTGGTTAAGGCTATAGCTGTTTCTAAATCTTCAGTTGAAACAGAGATGCTTCTTTTTCTAGCGTATTTAAGTATGACATCTGTTCCATTCAATAATAGACGCTTCAACCACGAAAAGGGAGGTGTTTTACTGAGTGTTAAAATTGGAGTTGACATTAACAGTACAATTTTTAAACTATTTCTGTTGGCGTAAACTTTTGGGACAACTTCTCCTAATAATAAAATGATAAATGTAATCCCTACTACTTCAATGAAGGCATGTAAAAAATCACTTCCTTCCTGTGGTGCTGGGTAAATGCTTAAAAACAGATAACTCGCAATAATTATAATAGCGATATTCACTAGATTATTCACGATTAGAATAATAGCCAATAGTTCTTTTGGTGAGTTAAGGAGATCAAAAGCATTTGTCGCTCGTTTCGAATTCAACTCTTTCAAATCTGTTTTGTCTGAAGGGGATAAAGAGAAAAAAGCGACTTCAGATCCTGAGATCAATGCAGAAATTGAAAGAAGAATTAATAATACTCCCAACCCTATCCAAAAGCCAATATCAATTTGATTGGAATGTATAATTTGACTGAAAATAAAACTATGCGATTCGGGGTCGTCCATTGTTTTTCAACTTAAAACGGTAAATCATCGTCGTCACTATCACTCATCATATTTTCTGATAAGTTAGTATCTGGTTTTGATGTTGTTCCTTCTTGAGTGTATGGTTGCGAAGACGCTGTGCTTTCGTTTTTACTTGTTAACATGGTCATATTGTCAGCGACTACTTCTGTTGAATATTTAGTCACACCCGATTCGTCTTGCCAAGATCTAGTCTTGAGTTTTCCTTCTACATAGACTTTCATACCTTTTTTAACGTATCGCTCAACTACATCAGCAAGACCTCTCCACACTACTATATTGTGCCAATCCGTGATATCTCTCCGCTCTCCTGTAGTTTTATCGGTGTATGATTCTGATGTTGCTAACGGAAATCTTGCCAGTTTTGTACCGTTTTCTAATGATCTTATTTCTGGGTCTTTGCCCAAGTTTCCGATTAATATAACTTTGTTAACACTTCCTGCCATAAAACAAAACTAAGTAATTTTTTTGGGGTAAAAAATAGTAGTCTAAATAAAGTTGTTTTTTCAACGCTATCCAGATTTTAACATGAGTAATTCTCAACTAATATATTCGTTATCACTCGCGTTGGAGTTGACCATCTCTCCATGCATCAATGAACTTAGCCCATGAAAT
>SKHH01000162.1 GCA_007117055.1 Lishizhenia sp.
ATGTTATATACCAGTATCAACAAGGGTTTATGGAATTAAATCTTGGTACGTATGTACAATATGGTGCTTTCACAGCTGGTGCATGGCTGCGAAGTAGAGATGCATTTATTTTGTCAATAGGTATTAACACGGGAACATTTAAAGTTGGTTACAGTTACGACTTAACCGTTTCCCGATTAAACAATGGTGTGACTGGTGGTTCGCATGAGGTTTCTCTTGGTTTTGATTTAAATTGTACCAAAAAACCAACGGCATTTAGAACTATTTCATGTCCGTCATTCTAATTATTTTTGAATGATTTTTAAATGAAAGTGTAACTTTTTTGTTAACTTTCGTTATAAAGTATAAATTTGTAGGTTATTAAGTATGCAATTAAAAACAAAAAATATGAAGCGATTAAAGAATTTACTATATGCTATTAGTGCTGTAGTCTTCGTTTCTTCTTGTGCTAGGGAGGTTTCTGATGCTACTGGCTGGGATTACAATAATCCTGGTTTAGGTGGTTTTCAAAAAGTTCCTTATGTTGACCAAGAAACAGGTCCAGGTCTTGTTCTGGTTGAAGGTGGTACTTTCACCATGGGTAGAGCAGAAGATGACGTTATGTTTGATTGGGATAGCAGACCAAGACGGGTAACAGTTTCATCATTTTATATGGACCAAACAGAGGTTACGAATTTTCACTGGTTAGAATACCTTTATTGGATTGGAAGAGCGTACCAAAGTTATCCTATGATTAAAAAGAATGCATTACCTGATACATTGGTATGGCGTTCTAAACTTGGTTTTAATGAGAAGTATGTAGAATATTATTTACGTCATCCGTCTTACAGAGACTATCCTGTGGTTGGTGTTTCTTGGTTACAAGCGAATGATTACTGTAAGTGGAGAACTGATAGGGTTAACGAATTTATATTAATTCGTGAGGGAATCTTAAATTTCAATATTAATCAGTCGGATGAAAATACATTCAATACTGAGGCGTATTTAGAAGGGCAGTATGAAGAAGAAGTTCGTCAAAACTTAATCGATCTTGACCCTTCAAAAGCAACTGGTAAAAATGGTCGTGATTTGGGTGAGCGTATCGTGAGAATGTCTGATGGTATTTTATTACCACGTTATCGCCTCCCAACTGAAGCGGAATGGGAATTTGCGTATTACGGTTTGATTGGAAACCTGCCTCCTGATGGTTCAGAGGTAATAACGGACAGAAGAATTTACCCTTGGAATGGTCATTATGTTCGTCAAGAAAATGAAGAATTTCAAGGTGTTATACGTGCCAACTTTGTAAGAGGTCGTGGTGACTACATGGGGGTTGCAGGTAACTTAAACGATGGTGCGGATATTACATCGCCTGTAGATGCTTATTGGCCTAATGACTATGGTCTATATAACATGGCTGGTAACGTTGCAGAATGGGTATTAGATGTTTATCGTCCATTGTCTTCAGAAGATGTGGATGAGTTTAGACCTTTTAGAGGAAATGTTTTCCAAACAAAAGTGTTAAATAATGAAGGAACAACAGACTTGAAAAACTTCCAAGTTGAATATGATGTTCACGGAATGAAAGAATATTTGAATGAGTTTGAGCGTATCCGTTTTCAAAGAGTATCTGCAAACAAGCACGATCCTAACGATACAATAATTTCTCGTGGTGTTGCGCGACATGTCGAGTCTTCAAATCCTGTTCCTCGTGGATATGCTCCAGATCCATTTTTCGTATCTCACGGATTTAGAAAAGATTCGATTGAATTACAATTACTGAGATCAATTAATGAAATTCTTGATTTAGCCATTGAATATAAAAATGATAAGTATAACACAGAAGCATCGATGTTAATACAAGACAGACTGTTCGATGAGATTTTTGCTGATGAGTTGAGATTAGGTCCTGATGGCGAAGAATATGCTTTTGAGGTAATCTCTATGTTACGTGATGGCTTTAAAGACTTTATTATAAGTACTCCTGGTAAACTAAAGTACAGGAATGTAACGGAAGAAGAGAATATCGGGAGATTGAATTACCGTCGTGATGATTATATTGATTACCTAGATGGTGACATTGAAAGTTCTATTTTCTATGATAACACTCAAAGAATCAATGATATCAATCAGGCGACGCGTGACCCTAACTTGGTAATGTATCAGAACCGTTTTGAGCAGTTTGACTTAAAAGGAAATACGATTAAGCCAGGTGGTGACAACAGAACGGCTTGGCCTACAACTTTGATTTCAAATAAATCAAGAGTTTACAAAGGTGGTTCTTGGAAAGATAGAGCTTACTGGGTAGTTGGTGGTAATCGTCGTTTCTTAGACGAAGACAAAGCTACCGACTACATTGGTTTCCGTTGTGCTATGGACAGAATTGGTAGCCCAACTGGAATGAACTATGATAGAAGAAATAGAAGATAGTAAGTAAATGTAAAATACGTTTAAGAAAAGCCTTGGAATTTCCAAGGCTTTTTTTTATCATTACTCCGAATTTTTTAAATTTACGATGAATACATTATTCGAGTTATTTTACAAGTCATCTGGTGTTTCAAAAGACACCAGAACAATAGAAAAGGACAACCTGTATATTGGGATAAAAGGACCCAATTTTGATGGTGGAGATTACGCTCAACAGGCCATTGAAAAAGGAGCGAAATATGCGATTGTTCAAAATAAAAACTTGGCGAATGGTCAAACTATTTTTTATGTTAATGACACACTTTTGTTTCTGCAAGAATTAGCGAATTATCATCGTGCTAAGTTTAAAATACCTGTAATTGGAATTACTGGATCAAACGGAAAAACTACAACGAAAGAGTTGATTGCTTCCGTTTTAGAGAAAAAATATAATGTACTCTACACAAAAGGAAACTTAAATAATCACATTGGTGTCCCATTGACCTTACTGAACATGAATAATGAACATGATATTGCAATTATTGAGATGGGTGCTAATAAACCGGGAGATATAATTGAATTAGCAGAAATAGCAGACCCAACTCATGGAATAATCACAAATATTGGAAAGGCTCACTTGGAAGGCTTTGGTGGCTTAGAAGGTGTTATTGCTACGAAGAAAGGGCTTTATGAGTACGTTGCAAAAATTGGAGGCACATTGTTTGCCAACGGTGATGACGAAATTCTATTAAAGCATTTACCAAAAAACATTGAGGTAATTTACTATTCCATGAAATCAAATGCTTACGTTAACGGCAAACTTATTGAATTAACCCCTGAAGTTAATTATGAATGGCGTAACGCTGATTACTCTTCAGGAAAGTTGACTAGTAAGATAATTGGAAAATATAACTTTACAAACATGCTTGCGGCGATTTGTATAGGTTCTTATTTCGAGGTGGAACCAGCACTGATTAATGATGCATTAACAAATTTCGAATCCAAGAATAACCGCTCTCAAGTAGAAAAAACATTGCATAACACTTTGATTTTAGACGCTTATAATGCTAACCCGACAAGTGTTCAATCGGCGCTAGAAAGCTTTGCATTAATGGACCATTCGGATAAACTTTTTGTTTTGGGTGATATGTATGAACTAGGTCAAGAATCACAAAAACTTCATGAGGAAATTATTCAAGTTGCTCAAAAGTTGAATTTGCAAGGAATATTTGTTGGTAAAGAATATTTTCAACTAGCAGAAAAATTTCCAAACTTTGTATTTCATCCAACGAAGGAAGAAGCCAAAAACTTCTTTTCGGTAGCTCACCCCAAAGGGAACCTAATTTTATTAAAAGGCTCCAGAGGAATAGGGTTGGAAGAGTTGGTTGGTTTTTTGTAGAAATCCAATAAATTAAGAATTATAAAATCAACCCTCTACAAACATCACACAGCGATAATTTTACATTATCAATAGTAGAGATTTTCTCAGCTGCATCTGTCATCACGCACTGTGTATCTGGACAATGTTTCAGTCCAAGGTTATGCCCAATTTCGTGAACAGCCACTTTTTTCAGCCGATTATAAAATTCTGGATGATTCGTCGATAAACGAAAAGTGGAAACAATGCAACTTTTACCCGGACAAAACCCTAATCCGAAAATCCCCCAATCAGCATAGCGACTTTCTGGCTTTTTGATATTTCCTTGAGCATCTCTTTTAGTAAATGAAATATCTTTTGGCGTTACACCGAGAATCAATCGAATGCTATCAGGCAAAGATTTTCGTAGCTCTCGAATTAAGGTATCGGCACGATATCGCGGTGTTTTAGTATGGATAAAGGCATTTTCCGGATGTTTAATTTTTTCATATATAACGACATCATAAGCATACGTTTCTTTCACGGCTTTTGAAATACTATCGATCAAATAATCTTCAACACCATCATACGGTTGAATGGCTATATATTGCTTATTCATCCGCTCACCACAAGCGACTAACAGAACCAACGTCGTGAAAAAAGTTAAAAACCAGATTTTATTAAACACCTTTATGAAAATGAATTATTAGAAATAAAGGTATTGAATTTCAGCGATACGAGAGCGGTAAAATTGCTAACTTTTACATGGTATGTTTAAAAATGTTTTAATTTTATCAAATACGGTAAATGGAATAAATTAAAATGGACTCAGTTTCTAATCAAAACCCGGAACAAATTGCTCGAGACACCATCGACCAAATGCTTATCGATGCAGGTTGGGCAGTACAATCCAAAAGCAAAGTAGATTTATCAGCGGCGAATGGGGTTGCCATTCGAGAATACCAAACAGATGTTGGCCCGGCTGACTACGTTCTATTTGTGCAGCGAAAGCCTGTTGGAGTTATTGAGGCGAAACGAGAAGAAGAAGGAACAAAAATGACCGTTCACGAAGATCAATCCTTGGAATATGCACAAGGAAAATTAAAGCATCTCAATAACGACCCTCTGCCTTTTGTTTATGAAAGTACGGGAACGATTACACGTTTTACGGATTACCGTGACCCAAAACCTCGTTCCAGAGAAGTTTTTCATTTTCACAAACCCGAAACGCTTTTCAATTGGTTTCAAGAAGAAAAAACATTGCGAGCGCGACTTCAAACTATTCCAAGTTTAGATGAAGACGGACTAAGACCCGCACAAATTAAAGCCATCAATAACCTGGAAACATCATTTAAGGCAAATCGACCAAAAGCTTTGGTTCAAATGGCAACGGGAGCAGGGAAAACGTTTACAGCTTGTACTTTTGTGTACCGTTTACTCAAACACGCTAATGCCAAACGTATCTTGTTTTTGGTCGATACTAAAAATCTCGGCGAACAAGCGGAACAGGAGTTTTTAAAGTTTCAACCAAAAGACGATAACCGAAAATTTACAGAATTATATAATGTCCAACGACTTTCATCGAGTTATATCGCTAGTGATAGTCAAGTGTGTATTTCTACTATACAGCGTTTGTACTCCATTCTCAAAGGAGAAGAAATTGAAGAGTCAGCGGAACAAGATAACCCTAATGAATCAGCGTTTAATTGGAAAAAGAAAGA
>SKHH01000215.1 GCA_007117055.1 Lishizhenia sp.
CTTTTTCCAGGATCAATTCAATTTTGTCTGTGATGTTATACCTCTCCAGAATTGCTTTGGTTAATCGAAGACCCTTTGAATTCCCTATTTTAATGATTGAAACTTCCATGACTCATTTTTTTTATGTAATTACAAAGTTATTACAAATAATTCAATTTACAAAGTTTGGTTACAGATTATGGGTGGTTTTTGCCAACGTTTTGCAGCTACCCGAAGGTGGCAATTTCGAAGCACTTCACTATCAACCAAGCAGAAACTTTGATAGAGGCACAAAGCTTGATTTAACCACTGAACCGCCACTTTTGGGTAGGTGCCGTTCAAGCGAAATTCTCCTATCGTCGAATCAGTTGATAGTCCGTGTTTTATACTCAAAACCATGGGTTAAATTTAGCAAAAAGTTTACTTTCACGGCTCATTTTAAATCAAATTGCATGAAAAAAAGTAGAAAAACACACCAAGGTTAGCGTGTTGAATGATGAAGCTGAAACGGGACTTTTGCAGCTGGTAAGAATAATGATAGCTGGGAAATCACCAACGAAAGGAACGTTTAAAAGCCATTTTAACGTTGTTTGATGTACCCAAACATCGTGAATAACGCAATGTCCCCACCAGTATTGCCAATTTGTGTCGTTTTGGTAGTTCGCAAGTCATCTGCCCAAAATGCAAAAAAGGGAAACTTGTTTTGCTGGATGTCAATCTTGCCGCGTTGTCGAGACGGCTCTTCAAAAGCCGTTGAAAAGAATGGTTTTGGGGTTTTAAATTATAAATGCCATTGTTTGCGAACAATTGGTACAGCCATAACTATGCTCAAAAATGACCAGAAATGACGAAAAATTGAATAATTTGAATAAAATACGCATAAAATGACGCAAAATGGATGAAATAATGACAAAATTGGTGAAATAAGAAATTTGCACGTAAGCCCACAGCAAAACAGAATACTCATTTTTGGCTACAAATTCCCTAAGAGAGATTTCGTTGAACTAGAAAGGATTTAACTTCGTTGAGCTCCCGTTGGTCGGTTCGCTGAACATTTATGCTGAGCGAAGTCGATGTAGCGAGTAGATCGACCTTAGCTTCGGTTAAGCAACAGTAAATCATTTAAAAAGCGATGAAATAAAGGCTAGTTCATCGCTTTTTTTGAGTGCTTTTGTCGACTACTCGGTTAGATGTTGGGCGGCGTTTCCTTCTATTGGTTTAATAGCGTTAATTTTTTTCTTTGTCGTTTTTCTCTTCTTCCAGATCATAATCATCCTGCATCCCCAACCAAAACTTTGCTGCAGTTCCGAAAAACCTGGCTAAACGAAATACCGTATTCTGCCGTAATTATTTTTTCTTGTCCAATTAAGCTGAATGAGTAGAGGATGCCAAATACAAATAAAACAGTATTTTGGATTTTGTTTTTAATTTTTTTACGACTTAACCTGTTATTTTTCGCATTAAAAATTCAAGCGGACCTCTTTCAAAACTCTTTCTCCAGTAATAAGAAAATACAATTGTCAAAGCACTGAAAAACAGGGCGTAAATCAGCGTAAATTCAATAGAAAAGGCTTGTTCAAGTTTCCCACAAACAATTTGTAGCCCGACCATACCCACAATGACATGAATTATGTAATTTGATAAAGCAAGCTGCCCTGTGTTTTCTATCATCTTAGTAAACAATGTATTTGAATATTTTTCAGTAACGTAAATTGAAACCATAATGATAAACACCGCCAAACTTGAAGCTGTTATCATATAAAAAAACATGGGGGGCATGGGCGATGTGCCAAAAATATAATCAATGTCAGAAGCTTCAGTAGGTGAAAGAGAAGAGAACACATAAACCAAAAACAACGATATGCCCTTGAATATGAAAAATATTGATAATGAAATCAGCATCACTTTTTTTCTGATTTTTAAATCATTGAAATTAATCCGACCTATCCATATTCCGGTGAGCAGAAACGCCAGCCAGGGAATTACGGGGTGAAATCCATTGAAAAACAGATTGCGGAAAAATCCTTGTAAAGTAAAAAAATCGAGATATTCTAAAGTTGTCCAATTCCACCCTTTTTCATAATCAAATATGGTAAGTGAAAATGAATAAACTATTGTAATACACAAGGATAAAAAAATGAGCCATTTACGATTTACGCCCAAAAACAAAACTCCGATGCTTAGGTATAATCCGTAGAAGTGCAATATATCGGCAGGCCAGATAAAATAATAACTTAACCCCAAGACAAAAAGAAAGGCCGCTCGCTTCAGCAATCCGATTTTTACCTGTCGTATTTTTTCTTTATCTTTTTTTCGTTTTGCGCTTTCATACATCAGTGTCATTCCAATCCCAGCCAGTACAACGAATAATGCCGCCGCCTTTCCTGAAAGCATCTCCATTATTTCATAAAGCCAACCGCTTGTTTCGTTTGACATTACGATTTTATAATTTACGATAATCATCCCGATTATTGCCAAACCCCTTGCAAAATCAAAGCCTAATATTCTCTGTTTCATTTTCTTAATTATTCTACAGAGGTTTCTATTTCTTTTTACTTGAATAGTGGATTTTAACCCCTTTCATTTCTTCAATGTCAATCTCAAAAACAAATTTGTCTTCGTCCAAGTCTTTAACCAAAAGTTTAAGGTGTTCGCCTTTTTCATCGTACATAAGTATATTGTTTTCTTTGGCGTTAAACGACCATTTTCCAGTTGATTTTTTCCCTTCATCAACACTTTCATAAGTCAAATTAGTGTTAAATAAAATGTAATCGTTTTTCTCGTTTGCTTCGGGTTCGAAATCAATCCAATAATACTCATAATGGCTCATATACCATTTTTTGCATATTGATGACTTATTGAGATTTTGTGCAGATGCCGAAAATAATACTGACACGATAAGTACTGTAATTGAAATTGATCGTTTCATATTTTCCTTTTGTATAATAAAAACTAATTTTTAGATTCAAAACTAGCAACCCAAAGTGCATGATAAAAATGAAAGGGATGAGATTATTAATACTGGGTTAATTGTCTGAATTTTGTAATGAAAGTAAGTTCATCCCATAGGCGCGGGACGAATGACCGTTAATACCATTATTTGAATATGAACTAATTAAAAGAAGCTGTGCGTTTTTTAAGTTCCGATACATGACTTCGGGATACAGGTATGGTTTTAGCGGAAATCAATTGCATTTTCACGTCAAAACCGGATGCAGTTTTTCTTGCAGACTCAATTCTTTTTGTATTTATCATAAATGAACGGTGACAGCGTATTATCGGAAAGTGTTGCATGTCTATTTCCAGGTTTTTTAAAGTGTTTCTTATCAAAATCTTTTTGGGTATATTACTTTCAATATAGTTTATTTCCACATAATTATCGGATGATTGCATAAATAGAAGGTTTTCTGAATCTACTATCAGTTTTGTATCGCCAGTTTCATCCTTAATCGAAATGTTTGACCTTTCTTTTTGTACAATTTGTCTATCTGTTTCAACAACATTCACTTTGTCTCTAAAGTAAATATAGGCAATGAATAAAAAGTACGGTAAAAACATTATCAATACATAGGCTAAAAAGTTTTCAACTAAAAAGTATATAAATGTTTGACTTTTTTCCTCAATTACGTAATCAAGGAAAGACCATACAATTGCAACAATAACAGCTTCAAATAGAAACCAGCAAAATATTACCCAAATATTGGAAATGAAGAAGTTTAATATAGGTCTTAATACAAATTGAGTGATGGACAGCATTACAAAAGCAATGGTTGTTGCAATAAATAACTCAACAAAAACTTCCTGTGCCGGGATAGATTTGTCGTAATACAAGCCAAATGGTTCAAAAAAATTCAGAAAGATGAATGACGAAAAAGTTGTGAAAAAGACAAGGCTAAAACGGCGATTTACAGATTTAAAATCAAACCGATGTTTCAAACCTCTGTTTAGCTTGTGTTTTATATTGTGATAAAATTTATTCATAAATTGAAAACACAAAAATAATTCTTTTGTGACGTAATTACTAACAAAACACTTCTCCAGTCAATCCTTTTTGTAATTGTTTCATAGATTTTACATAGTTCTTTATATCTCGGTCTGTTTATTTCTTGAGGCACAACGGTCTCGCAGTAGGAATGTGACTCTCTAGAGTATGTTCGTGCGCCATTTTGCTTACTGCGTGTTGAACAAAAGCTTCGCTAGCTTGCATTTCCCAAACATAATCTAAAAGTAATAAATTATCGTTTATGGAAGTCAAACTAAAAATAAAAGTATATGACTTTTAAAAAAGAAAATTACACCACAACACTTCAAAAGGCGAAGGTGATGATTCCGGGATTTAAACAAGCTTTTACTCGCTTTGAGGAACGTATGGTATTGGATCAATGTAGCAAGAGTATGTTTACAAACTATGGGCGTAATTTGGCGCACTTAGCCTTACATTTTGGACGTGTTCCGCATGAAGTTACTGTTGAGGAAATCAATGCCTATTTGTATCGTTTGACGGTTCACGATAAGTATTCAATGAGCTTTTTTAAACAAACAGTTTTCGGTCTTCGTTATTGGTTTCGTTTATTTGATATGGATGATAAAGCACTCCAAATGCCCGTCATTAAAAAAACGGAGACACTACCGACTGTACTTTCTAAAGAAGAATGTAAGTCGTTATTTGCTGCACCGAGAAGTTTAAAACACAGATTTCTATTAGCTTTTGCATATGCTGGGGGCTTTCGTATGAACGAACTTAGAATGCTTAAAATTGTCGATGTTGATTTACAAAGAAAACAAGTTCATATCCGTCAAGGAAAAGGTAAAAAAGACCGCTATGTAATTTTAGCAGATTTAATTGTTGATCGCTTTGAAAACTATTTGAACGAAGTTAAACCTCAAATATACCTTTTTGAAGGTTTGACACCTGGTCAACCCATGGGTGAACGAAGTATTCAATATGTAATCAACGAGGCTTTACAAAAAACAGCTATCAAAAAGAATGTCTCAATGCATACGCTACGACACAGTTTTGCAACGCATTTACTCGAAGATGGTGTTGATATTTACTCCATTCAACGTTTATTAGGTCACGCTGATATTCGCACAACAATTGTCTATTTACATGTCGCACAAGTGCTGCCAAAAGTTGCTCATAGTCCTTTAGACTCGCTTTACAACTATAAAAAATAATATGCGACCTAAATTTGAAATTGCTCAAATCATTCGTGATTTTGGGGATGATTTTATCCAAAAATACAGCCCTCTTAAACATCATAAACGAGTTTTAAACGCACTTAAAATTTGTCGAACAGCTGCTCTTGGCGGTCATGTGGAACGATGTAACAATGATTCTTGTAAGCACCAACGTATTGCGTATAATTCGTGTAGAAACAGACATTGTCCAAAATGCCAAACTACTAACCGTGAACGTTGGATATTGGC
>SKHH01000116.1 GCA_007117055.1 Lishizhenia sp.
CTAAAGTGGAGATACTTGCGTTGTTTTCAATGATTAAATTTTCGAAACGCGGTACACGAACAATTTGCGCATGTTGACTAGCATTGTAATCATTTTTTAGTACACAATTCAAAACGATTTCCTGTGTTCCATTCGTACTAACGACTTCGGCGTATTCATAGAGACCGGCAGACTGATAATCTAACACAGCTCCATATTCCGTGATATCCCATTCAGGATTGCTTCCTTCAAAATCTTGCCAATTGTTTTGAGCAGTATATACTCCACCCCATCCAATTGCAGTGGTGTTTACATCAACCGAGACCCCTTGGACTTGATAGATCAGAATTAAATCCCCTTCTTGAAGTTCATTTAAAAAAACTCCCCCAGTTAATGAATTGTCTGTGACATTAATAGTGTTTTCACCTGAAAAAGCATTATTGGATAAAGCCGAGAAAGTATTTAAAATTTCATCTTCAGAACTAACGGTGTAATCTCCTAAAAGTCCCCTTTGTGCAGAACTCCAATACACCAAAGTAATAATATAGAAAATGGCAAATAGTTTATTCCAATTCATTTTTTTTTGTAAAATAGTT
Source organism: Lishizhenia sp. (assembly GCA_007117055.1). Lineage (GTDB taxonomy): Bacteria > Bacteroidota > Bacteroidia > Flavobacteriales_D > Crocinitomicaceae > CSBr16-161. The sequence continues at coordinate 576 of SKHH01000116.1, forward strand.
TGTACGTATATTGCAAATCAAAGACGTAATTGTAAGCTGTTCCGTTGCCAAACATGACCAAAACTGTGTCCATCGGTTATATTTCATGATAAGGTTTTATTATGTTCAATTTGGGAAGTATTTATTACTTTTATCACGAAAATTAAACTTTATTCGTGATAGTATCGACGCTTTGCTACATTTGCGTCAAATGTAAAACTAATTATTTTAAGCAATGAATAAATCAATGCATCTAGCCCCATTCTCAGCCAGGTATTCTTCTCAAGTACCGGAATTATTAAATAAATTGAATTGTTCAATTGCTCTTTCTACCTATCAAGCTGGTAAAGTGGTAATTATTAGTCCGCATCCAGATAATGAAAAGTTAATTACCCTTCCTAGAACTTTTCGCAAACCGATGGGGATGGCTGTGCAAGAAAACAGAATGGTGATTACCACAAAAGATGAAGTGATTACGCTTCAAAATTCTCGTGAACTTGCGGCTCATTACCCGAATAAACAGAATACGTATGATAGTTTATGGTTGCCCAGATCAACTCATTATACAGGGATGGTAGACATGCACGATGTAGGATTTGGGGATGATGGTATTTATGGGATTAACACTTCATTTTCGTGTATTTGTAAAATTGATGGAGAATATAACTTTACTCCTGTATGGAAGCCTTTTTTTATTGATAAAGTAACTCCAGGCGATTTGTGCCACATGAATGGAATGGTAATGCGGGATGGAAAACCAAAGTATATTACTGCGCTTGGAACTTCTACTACCCCTAGAGGATGGAAAGATAATATCATTAATGGTGGGATTTTGATGGATGTCGATACCAATAAAATTCTTTTAGATAAGCTAGCCATGCCTCATTCACCCAAAATGTATAATGGAGAGTTGTATTTATTAACTTCTGCTTCAGGAGAGTTCATCAAAGTCAATTTACAAGAGAATTCCTATACAACTTTAAAGAAGTTCGATGGTTTCTGCCGTGGTTTATCTTTTTATGGGGATTTCGCATTTATTGGGTTTTCTAAGTTAAGAAAGAACTCAAGTACTTTCGCAAAGCTATCTTTTTCTGATAAAGCAAATTTTTCGGGGATAAAAATTGTCCACATGCCAACGAATGCCGAAGTGGGTGAAATCACTTATGAAACAAGCGTTGATGAAATATACGAGGTATTGGTATTGGAAAACCAAGTCAGACCAAATATTCTAAATACGCATGATGAAATTCATAAATATTCTTTAGCTATACCAGGTACTACCTTTTGGGCTAGGAAGGAAGAGTAAACTGTAAGAGTTTAAATTTACATGTTTTTTTTAGAGAATTTGTTTTCATAGACTTTATGAGAAAACTAGTACTCAATTACAATGAAATGCTGCGAACGTATAATCGTTACCGCAGAAAGCTTGTTAGATTGCAACAGGCGGATAAAAATGAAAGAAGGCAATACATCCTTAAAAAACATATTAGCAGACTAAAAGAAAAGTTGCAAATGATGTTTTCAACGTTGAAATTAACTACAGCGTCTGCAGGCTTAGCGCTAGGTTCGCTTTTTATGCTCCCACAGTTGGCAGATGCTCAGTCGAACTTTTTAACGCCTCAGGTTAATCCATTTGGTATTACTAGCAGTGGAGATTACCAGTCGACTCCCATATTTGCAGACATTGACGGGGATGGGGATATGGATATGATTTCGATGAGTTATAATTACGAATATGATTATTACTCTGATGTTTATGAGAACAATTTTCTGTATTACGAAAACACAGGTAGTGATGAAAACCCAGTTTTTGCTGCACCCGTTAAAAACCCTTTTGGTTTAGAGAGTATTGGCAACTCTAGTGATAGAAAAGGGAGTCCTGTCTTTGTTGATTTAGATGGCGATGGCGATATGGATATCGTATACGGAGATAGAGATGGTGATTTTTATTATGTAGAAAATATAGGGACACCTACTGCCCCTAATTTTACAGCCCCTGTTCAAAATCCTTTCGATTTAACGAGGTTAATGGTTAGTACTGGTTATATCAGCTTTCCTGATGGTGCGAGGCCAACATTTGTAGATATTGATGGCGATGGCGATTTTGATTTAATAGCAGGTTCTGAATCAGGCAGATTTTATTATTTTGAAAATATAGGAGACAATCAGAATCCACTTTTTGCAGCTCCTCAAGAAAATCCTTTTGGATTAGAAAGTTTGAATTATAATAGATCTGCTCCCGCTTTTATTGATGCCGATGCCGATGGCGATTTTGACCTTCTAACAGGAAGTTCTGATGGTGAGTTCTACTATGCTGAAAATATTGGTACAGCAAACGATCCAGAATTTTCTTCATTTCAACAAAACCCATTTGGATTAACAGAAGTATATAATGGTTCTAGATCTATGCCTACTTTTGTAGACATAGATAATGACGGAGACTTGGATTTAATGGCTGGAGATGAGTATGGCGACTTTACATTTTTTGAAAATTGTCCTTCTACGAGTGCTACATTAAATGTAGATGCCATTTGTAGTTATAGATCATCAATTGGAATTGAATACAGAAAATCTGGAACTTACGAGGAAATTATTAAAAATGTAGCAGGGTGCGATAGTATTATTACCATAAACTTGACCATTGTTCCCATTACTGATCAAACAGTTAGTGTGGCAAATGAAGAGGTGTGCAACGCTAGCGGTACAACCATCGACTTAGGGGCTTCAGATGATAAAGTTAAGTATTACTTGCGAGACAGTGAAGATAATTCAGTTGTTCAAGGACCTCTCATTGGTGATGGTTCTCCTATCTCTTTTGATACTGGGGTTTTAACAGAGTCCAAAACGTATAATGTTTTTGCTCAAGTAGCAACAGATACAACAGGTTTGGTTTTTGATGGTATTGGTAGCAATGAAAAGCGGGTAGACTGTGGTAATGATCCAAGTGTTCAAATTAGTGGAACGGAAATCACCCTAGAAGCATGGTTATATCCGACAGAATGGAGAAACCAAACGTTTGAAGGAAATGTCATCAATAAAGAGTCAGGAGGTTCTTTGAATGATTTTGGTTACATGATTCGAGTAGGAAATAATGGTCAGATTAGTTTTAACATAGGAAATGGTAGTTGGAATGAGCTGAATTCTCCAACTGGAGTTTTGAGTCTAAATACTTGGCAACATGTATCTGCTACGTATGATGGTTCAACGATGATCATTTACGTAGATGGAGAAGAGGTAGCAAGTGAACCTAAATCTATTAGTTTTTCTTCGCCAAATTCAAACCTTACAATTGGTAACTCGAGTAATTTTAGTAATAGGTATTTCGTTGGAACAATTGACGAAGTAAGAGTTTGGGATGTAGCAAGATCTCAAGCTGAAATTCAGGCCACAATGAGTAATTGCTTATCTGGATCTGAAATCGGTTTAGCGGCTTACTATCAATTTGAAGATGGTGCAGGAAATGAGTTTGTTTCAGATATTTCTCCTAATGCAAATACAGGTATAATTCAAAATATGGATGTTAATACTGCATGGGTTGATGGTTTTGAAATGGAATGTATTTTATGTGAACTAGAAATGTCAGAAACAGCATCCGTTTCAGTTTTCGCGCCCCTAGAAGGAGAAAACACTTCTACGATTTGCAATAATGAAAGTATTGAGATTAACGGTACAACCTATGACGCTTCTAATTCTACAGGGGTGGAAGTGTTTGAAAATATTGGTGTAAATGGTTGTGATTCAACAGTTACGGTTAATTTGAATGTGCTGCCAGCGTTAGAAGGAACTAATACTTCTACCATTTGTTTTGAAGATAGTTTGGTAATTAATGGTACGACGTATAACTTGCTTAACCCAACGGGAACAGAAGTCTTTACGAATGCAGGAGCTGACGGTTGTGACTCTACTGTTACAATTAACTTGGACATTCTTCCAGCTGTTGAAAGTTTTGTTGATGATGCGCTTTGTATTACTGAGAGTATTGTAGTGGGTGAAACAACATTTGATTTCGATAACCCGAGTGGAGAAGTAGTTTTTGAAGGAGCGAGTATAAATGGTTGTGACTCTACAGTATATGTCAATCTAGACTTCTCTTTAGCCCCTGAAATAAACACCAGTGTTTCTCAGGTGATTAATAATCAAGGGAATACTGTGTTAATCGCAAGTCAAGGAAATGCACAATATCAGTGGTTGGATTGTGACAATGACTTCAGCGCAATTTCTGGAGCTACGAATCAAACATTTGTAGTTCAACAAAACGGCAATTATGCAGTGCGTATTACAAGAAGTGGATGTAATGAAATATCAGATTGTATTTTAATTTCAACACTTTCAACATCAGCTTATGCTCTTGAGGAACAATTCTCAGTTTATCCGAACCCAACAAATGCTGTTGTGCATGTGAACTTACCTGCGAAATATGTCGGTAGAACGATTGAGTTAACAAATACTATGGGGCAGGTAATTGAGTCTAAAGTTATTTCAAGTGAATTAGTGAATTACGACTTAAAGAATTTGTCGAATGGAATTTACTTGATAAAAGTCCACACTGAAAATGGTTTCATTACCAAAAAAGTGATTAAGAATTAGTAGTAGTTTAACTATTCGTTAAGCACTCACCCCGCTTTTTATTTGAAAAGCGGGGTTTTTTTATGTGTGTTTCTAAAGCTTTTATGAATATGAAACTTGATTCAAAAGCACCTTTGATAAGCATGATCTATAGAATATTCATGAATAACTCAAGTTTCGCACCCTATATTATAAGGCATACAACCTTAACATTATCTAAAGACTTGACGATTAATGTGTTTATTTTAGGCTATTTGCATCTATGAAGTACTGTTTTACAAAACCGTTA
>SKHH01000212.1 GCA_007117055.1 Lishizhenia sp.
AATTAAGGGTTTATCCTAATATAACTAAATTAGGTAATACTCTTTACTTATTAAAGTAATACAACCATTTAAAACTCCATCAAATAAGCTTTCAAAAAGGGAGTTAAATCGCCATCCATTACGGCATCTACATTTCCAGTTTCGTGTCCTGTACGTACATCTTTGACGAGTTTGTAAGGATGCATCACGTAATTTCGAATTTGTGAGCCCCACTCAATTTTCTTTTTGTCGGCTTCAATTTCATTCCGTTTTTCCATCCGCTTTCTCAGCTCCAATTCGAATAATTGAGACTTCAAAAGCTGCATCGCTTTTTCTTTATTTCCTAACTGCGAACGTGATTCTGAGTTCTCAATTATAATTCCCGAAGGCTCATGTCGTAAACGCACTGCTGTCTCAACTTTATTTACATTTTGACCTCCTTTTCCACCTGAGCGGAATGTTTCAAACGAAATATCGGCAGGATTGATATTGATTTCTATGGTATCGTCCACCAACGGATAAACGTAAACAGAAGCAAAGGAAGTATGCCGTTTTGCATTAGAGTCAAATGGCGAAATTCGCACCAAACGATGAACCCCATTTTCACCTTTTAAATAACCAAAAGCAAAGTCCCCTTCTATTTCTATCGTAACCGTTTTTATTCCAGCTACGTCTCCTTCTTGATAATTCAATTCTTTTAGCTTGAAGCCATTTTTATCCGCCCACATGGTGTACATACGCAAAAGCATACTCGCCCAATCACAACTTTCAGTACCTCCGGCTCCAGCAGTAATTTGTAAAACAGCATTTAATGCATCCTCCTCACCTGAAAGCATGTTTTTGAGTTCCAGCTCTTCCAATTCATCCGTCAACTTGTTGAACGCCTCCACCACTTCATTTTCAGAACCGGAACCGTCTTGTAAAAACTCATAAAGCACTTCCACATCATCGAGTTGAGCCTGCAAATTTGCCTGTGCGTCAATCCAAAACTTTACCTGTCGCGTTTTTTTTAAAACAGTTTCCGCTTTTTTAGGGTCATCCCAAAAAGTAGGGTCTTGCGCTTTCAGCTCTAACTCCTTTAATTCTTGTTGCTTTTCAGGAATTTTCAGATAACCGTGAAGCGCTTCTATTTTCTTTTTTACTGCTTTTAGTTGGTCTACATTTACCATAAAAGCAAAACTAATTAATTTTTGTTTTAAAAGATACAAGAATGAAAACCGGATGAATAAAAATGTAATATCCTGAGTTGGTATATTAACATTATCTTCATAAACAGTTATCCGAGTTTACGTATATTTACAAAAAATTGAAGACACATGTGTTTTATAAAACAACTCTTTTATTTTTCGATTCTGTTTCAAGCGCATTTCTCTTTCGCGCAATTTACCGATGATTTCAGCAGTGGTAATCTTACTTCAGACCCAGAATGGTTTGGCGAAACTGAACGATTTTCTATTGAAAATGAAGAGCTTAGATTAACCGCACCAGCAGAAGCTGACCAGTCATATTTAGTTACAGAAAGTCAATCGATAGAAGATGCAACATGGGAATTTTATTTACGCATGACTTTCCAACCTTCGGGAACAAATTATGCACGGGTATACCTAGTAGCAGACCAGTCCAACCTTAAAGGTGCAATCAACGGTTATTTTGTTCAGATTGGAGACACACCGCGAGATATTAGTTTATATCGACAAAACGGCACTTCTACCACTAAAATCATTGATGGAATAGATGGAAGAGTTGCTTCTAATCCTGTTGAAGTGAGAGTGAAAGTCACACGCGATGAAATTGGAAATTGGGAACTTTTTTCCGATACACTTGGCGGTAATGATTACTTTTTAGAAGGTAGTACTTTTGACGAAACATTTATACAAGGCTTCTACACTGGAGTTTATTGTCGTTATACCGCCACTCGCTCAGATCGTTTTTATTTTGATGATTTCGTGGTTACAGGAGAACCTTATTTTGACCCTTTTGCTCCTGAGCTTTTAGAAACAACTGTTTTGTCATCTAATTCACTAGAAGTGACTTTTGACAAGGTAATTACAGAGAATTCTGCAAGTGAAACGAATAATTTCAATGTCAATTTAGGAATTGGAAATCCAGCCAGTGCACAGCGAGATGAGTCTAATGCCACAAAAGTAATTCTGACTTTTGATACTAATTTTGAAGTCGGCACAGTTTACACACTCACAACAAGTAATTTACAAGATTTATTTGGAAATCTCTCCGAAGAAACAAGTAAGGAATTTCAATTCATAGAAGCACAAGAGCCGGAATTTGGAGACATCATCATTAATGAATTTATGCCAAGGGAGAGTCCCTCTGCTGGACTAGCTGAGCGACAATACGTTGAGCTATACAATCGAAGTGACAAATATTTTCATTTGAACGGCTGGCAATTAAGTGACCGCACTGGCTCTGGTACAATTCAAGATGAGTGGCTATTTCCAGGAGAATACCTGCTTTTAGTACCAACGAGTGGACTCGAAGATTATCCAACAGCTATAAATGTTACCAATTGGCAATCTTTGAATAACAGTGGAGATGACATAGTACTTTCCACACCAGAATGGTTTACGGTAGATTCAATCAGTTACACTAATGAATGGTACCAAGATAGCGACAAAAGTAACGGCGGCTATAGTATAGAGCGTATTAATCCGACCTTGCCGTGCGCAGGAACGGAAAACTGGATGGCCTCGCAAAACCCTTTGGGAGGAACCCCAGGAGAGGAAAACAGTGTGTTTGACTCTTCACCAGACTTAACTCCTCCTTCCCTGATTGATGCGCTAACCATATCAGAAGATACCGTTAGATTAAATTTCAATAAAGGCATGGATGCTGAGTCGCTGCTTAACGCTTCTATCACAATAGAACCCGAACTTTCGATTGCAGAACGCTTCGTGGAATTTACTTACCCCAAAGAATTGTTTCTCGTTGCAGCATCACCCATTCTTCCGAATATCGCCTATCGTGTACAATTGGATAATGTATCGGACTGTTCGGGAAACTCATCCGATGTAGAAACACTTTTTTTTCTTCCGGACACTGCGGATAGTGGAGATATAATCATTAATGAAATATTGCATAATAATCTTACTGGAGGATCCGACTTTGTGGAATTATATAACCGTTCCGAAAAATATATCGATTTGATCGATTGGCAATTAGGGAATCATAGCAACGACACAGTAGCTAACATACGTACGATAGAAACGAACTACATACTCGCTCCTGATGATTATGTTGTCATCACACGTGATTCTTCATTTCAATTAGCGAACTATCCTTTTGCAGTTAGCGGAAAATTTATTCAGCTTGCTTCTTTACCTAGTTATACGAACGATTCTTCTACTGTTTACCTTGTTCACAATAATCAAGTCATGGATAAAGTTTCTTACACAAGTGATTGGCATTTTCGTTTATTGAGTTCCATTCGTGGCATTTCGTTAGAACGATTTGACCCTGATGGCCCTTCCAACGATAAAAACAATTGGCACAGTGCGAGTGAAACTGTTGGGTTTGCAACACCTGGAAGAACAAATTCTCAAATCAATCGTGTTTCAGCGGAGGGAAAACTGTCTTTGTCGGGAAACTCCTTTTCCCCTGACCACGATGGCATTGAAGATGTACTATTAATCACTTACCAACTTACAGATCCAGAAATGGTGGGTAGTTTGAAAGTTTATGATGACAAGGGAAGATTAACAGCTACTCTTTTAAGTAACCACCTCATGGGAATAGAAGGAACAATCAAATGGGATGGTGTGAGAGACGACGGAAACAAAGCATCCATTGGCCCCTATATTATTTTATTTGAAGCTCTCAATGCTACAAATGGGGAAAGCATTGCTATTCGAAAAGTAGTTACTGTCGCAGGAAAATTGTAACATTATTGAATCACTATTTAACGGAGGTTTAATATACTCCTAATATTCAACGTGCGTCATTTATTAATTTTGTCAAAAAATATACACCAAATGGATAGAAGAAAGTTTTTGCGCAACTCAGGAATCATCGGTGCTGGGACCATAGCTACAGGGCCATTACTTGGAATGAATGGCATCCAAAAAGATTGGACAGCGCCATTAAATGGTCCAGAAAAACAAGCTAAAAACATCATTTTTTTAGTGAGTGATGGAATGTCTACTGGAACCTTAAACATGACGGACTTATTGATGCGTAGTAAACTTGGAAAACGCAGTAGATGGATAAGCTTATACGAACAAAATAAAGCAAAACGTGCGTTAATGGATACGGCTTCTGCTAATTCATTTGTTACCGATTCAGCTGCGGCAGGTTCTTCCTGGGGAGGAGGTGTTCGGGTCCCTAATGGAAAACTGAACATATCTAAATCTGGAGAAACCTACACTCCTATTCTTCAAAAATTCAAAAAAGTAGGGAAATCAGTAGGTTGTGTTACCACTGTTCCTATCACTCATGCTACTCCGGCAAGCTTTTGTGTGAGTAAAAAAAGTCGTTCACTCGAGCCTGAAATAGCAGAAGACTATTTATCACTTCAATTTGATGTGATGATGGGCGGAGGATTAGAATTCTTTTCCAAAGAAAAACGAAAAGACAACCGTGATTTAATTGGTGAGTTCAAAAAAAATGGTTTTGATGTAGCACTCAACAAATATGAGATGCAGCAATATAATGGTTCATCCAAACCTATATTGGGTGTCTATCATGAAGGTGGTCTGCCCTATACTGTAGATCAGCTATCCGATGAAAATTTGCAAAAAAGTATTCCAACATTAGCTGAAATGACTTCTCACGCCATAGAAAAAATGAAACAAAACCCAAATGGATTTGTGCTTCAAGTAGAAGGAGGAAAAGTAGATTGGGCAGCCCATGGAAATGATACACCAGCAATTCTTTATGACCAACTAGCATTTGATGATGCAGTAGGAGTCGCTCTTGATTTTGCAGAAAAAAATAAAGATACGCTTGTAATCATTACGACAGACCACGGAAATTCTAACCCTGGTTTATTTTACGGAACAGAAGCAAATACAAACTTTGAAAAACTTTATACGGCTAAACACTCCCACGAGTGGATCTTGCGGGAGGTAAACCGTAACAGTTCTGTCAAACAAGTAATCGAACGTGTTGAATATGCTACAAACTGTGTTATCAGTGACAAAGAAGCCATAAAATTATTGAGTTACTTAGCCGATATTGATCCAAATTCAGAGTACAATCCCTACAAACTTCCTTTTGGTGACCTAGCAGCTATTTTAACGTCACATACGAATGTTGGATGGGCATCCAATAACCACAGCGCAGATTATGTGGAACTAGCCATGTATGGCGCAGGTGCTGAGATGCTTCCGCCGTTTGTAAAAAATACTGATTTGCATCAATTCATGTTAAGCGCCAGTCACGTCA
>SKHH01000163.1 GCA_007117055.1 Lishizhenia sp.
AATTCATGAGTCATATTTCCTATGAAATCATTTTTTGCTTCCGCTAAATCTCGTTGACGATAAATTGTTTTAAAAAGAATACGAAAAGTGAGTAAAATGAGGAGTACCAATAATAAACTCACCGTTAGTGTTAACCACATCTCTTTAAATAAAGCCGTTTTTTTATTTGAAAACTCAAAATTCAACAGCAACTGTTCGTCAAAAATATTTCCTGGAAACAAACGGACGGAAAATTGTTTTACTGAATCAATGTTGGAACTGTAGCGATTCGCATTCGCTGGAAACTTAACTACATCTCCCGACTCATCCGTAATGTTGTACTTGAACCTTGTTTCTATAGCTTCTTCTTTGAAGGTGTTGTGAATGATAGAGTCTAAAAAAATCAAATCTATTCGTTGATTGGGTTCCAAATACTCGGCATTTTGAAAAGCAGAAGCCATCATTTCGTTGATATACTTTGATTTTTTAAATAGATTCGTGATTACACGTTTATCTAATTGATATCCCAGATCATCATACTCGAGTTCCTTTTCTTTTTTATTCTGAATCATTCTGCTCAGCTCGCTGACATCTCGGGCTAAGACACTATGCTGTGTTGATACATCTGTAATAGAATCATACGCTTTACCCACAATATAAAGGTATTTTGCATCACGTCCATCCACACGAATAAAGGTGTCTCGAATAGAAACCGATTCTTGAACAGGGACTAAGTTTCGAAACTCTTGTTTTAATGCACTCCGATATTGACCACTAAAATCTGCATCAAAAAAAGCGCTGTACCTTCTTAAATCTGAAGCTTTTTCATGACGAATCGCAACCTTCGAAATGGTATTTTCAATGTGTTTATTTAACTCATAAGCAGTCTGATTATATAGTTCTTTCGCTTGATAAATTTGCAAAACAACTAACACAATTAGCGCTATACTTGTTAAAAATATTAGATATGTAAAACTTAACTTTTTCACTATCGCATGCTTACGGTAATTCTAAAAGTAAAGATTACACAAGGATTTTAAGATAACTTAACCAATTTTAACAAGGTGCTTTTGTTGACCATGAAAAATGTAATTCACTTTTTTGCTCTTGCATATGTAGGTCTAAATGAAGATGAAGCCCACGAAACTGCCAATCGATCCCGCCTGCCGACACACTGTTACGATTGATAGGCGCTGAAAAAGGAAGTCCTTTTGTTCTAAATCGAAGTGATTGATCGGTTAGTTGAATATTCAACTTTGGAGAAAATAAAAAATAATAATCTTCCCCATCCTTAAAAAGAATCTTTGCCTTTAGCATTTCATCTACTAATTTTTGTGGATTACTCGCACCGATTTCTAGCAACAAGTCCAAGGCCTTTGCTGTTTGTATTTTCTCCACCACTACTTCTTCGAAGTCATCATTGAATTCTATGGATTTAATTACTTCTTTGACCTCTGTCTCACCGTTAATTCCAATAGCGAAAAAACCATTCCAATAATGAGAACTAGAAATAAAGTCTACTCCTAAGGTTTTTGATAGCCATTTTAATAATAAAAGAAATAACTCACTTTCTTTTTCTCTCTCCACAGCTGTAAAAGCACTTTTACAACTCTCAAATTGAGCCACATAGTTAGTAGCTGAGCCAGAAAAACCCAAGTTTTCGTTGATGATAAACGTTGCTTGTAAACTATCGGTATACATTTTTAAGTAAACCGAATCTAGCCCTAGAAAACTCAGTTCTGGAACCAACATCATTTGATTTTTCTTTTCCTGAATATCCAAAATAGATTTCTCATCAAGAGCATTAGCGTATACTTTCAATTCATCTATTTCCGTTATTCCAATACTAATTCTATAAACATCCGAGAAAAGCTCGATACGAATAGCACCATCTAATAGAATGAAGCGATTAGAATTTTCACTCTCCTCCACTTTCCAGTCACCAATATATGCTAAGTCGGAAAAATAACGTAATGCTTTAGCATGGTCGGCAACTTTCCCTACTAGACAAAATGATAGTTTTTCTAAATCAAAAGTATAGAACAGTTTTTCACTGTGTAATCCCCCATCTTGAAAGCCCTGAAATAAAAAATCAGACGAAACAGAACTTTCCTTTTGCAATAGAGGGAGTAATGATTTTGTCATGCTTTTAAGCAACAACCAATCTATTTGCCCAACCCCTTGTTGAACAGGAAGGTATGCATCCCAACTGCTTTCTTTTGCTATCATTGGTTCAACCGTTTCTGATTTTCCGAGTTGTTTTAATACCAAGACAAAAGCAAATAAAACAAAAAGTGCAATTACAACCTTACTGTAAATATGTTTCATTCTTGCATCGACTCAAACAAGGGTTTTAATACTTCCATTGCATAATGTGCTCCATTTCTAAAATCGTCATGAAAAGTATAGCTGATTTTAGCGTGCATGGCGTTATCGGCAGAAATAGTTGAGGTCAATTCAAAAGACCCTGTTTTATCACTTAATAATTCCAGCATTTTACGTTCGGAACTGCTACTAAAAAAAGAAGAAAGTTCTTCTGGCAATTGCTGCCAATCCATTTTTCCATACATCAAAGGAGATTGATTAATTGCTTTTATATCTGAGCTGCTTAACGATTTCTTATCGTAACCATTCAAATGAAAACTTACTAAATCTTGATCGTTAGTAAACAACATTATTTCGTCAACAATTGCCAAATAAATCGGAATACCTTTGATAGGTCCTTCTTTTAGTTGATAGTAACCCGCTTCCTTCATTACCCACTCCCCTTCCATAGCAGCGAACGCTCGTAAGAAATTCTCCACCAAGTCGGAACGAGAAAGCTGCATTCCAAATGTAAACACAGGAAGACTCTGCATTTCAGTGGTTTTGATTTCCTTATATTCAAATTCATCTTCATCGTAATCAAATGTTACGGTTTCAACTTCCATTTCTCTCATTCCGTTAAAACTAAAGATGGAAGACGAAGGAATTAATCCGAAAAGTGTATTGTCATCCACTAATGCGTCAATCAACTTCCAAACAGCAGCTACTAGAAGAGCCTCTCCTTCTTCTGAAGATTCTAATTGGGGAAGAAATAACTCTTTAATTTTTTCGTAAGAAGCTTTGCTGTTGAGGTTTGCTGTCATAAACCCTTGATTATTCGCCGGAATGTAGTTCAACAAGTTTTTGTCTGGCTTTTGCTTACTTGCGGCTTCCATCACTTGTAATCTATTCTCACCCATGTGAGATATCATGTCAATATCCATTCCCGTTTTCGTGAAATCAAACTCATAAATTTGAGATCCTTGATCCAACATATTATCTAAGAACTTTTCAATTGGTCCTTTGTAGTCAAAGCCCCCACTTTCTTCTGGCACGTAATTCAACATTAACACGATATCCTTTCCTCTCTCAATACCACTATTCAAGTATTTATATTCCTCGGAGGATCCAATTTCTTTAAATGCGTCATCACTTTTATAGTGTAAATAGGCCTCTCGCAGCAAAGCTACCTCAATACTGTCCTTCGTTGTATCATATAACAAGTTCCAATCGATTCCATCTTCTTCCTCAATAATTTCAGCGTCCTCAAAATACTCATCTACTTCTTCTTCGTAAAAAATAGCTTCCTCCTCAATATCCCATTCGAAGGAAGAAAAGTCATGGTCAAACCAATGTTGATTTGGGTTTTCCCAACCTCTTTCCAAAAAAATACTATCGGCAATTTCCTTGATTTTTGGACGATAAATTTCAGCCTTCAACACTGTGATTTCATCCTTGGAAAGGATCCATAATCGTTGCGCATCTACAAATTTGCCTTCTGTTTCTAACTCAGCTCTGTTAATTTCAGGTTGCGCATTAAAAAACGCTCTTCGATCCACAATTGAAAAAGTCGCACCTTTGAACGTTGTATGCCCTCTTTTTCCGCTAAAAAAAACCACTGTTTTTTCAGGGTTCAAGCCACTATTTCCAATATGTAACGCAGGATCATTGCTTCCATAAACATCCCGTAAAAAAGAAGATATAAACTCAGAATCTTCCATTTCCTCCGTTGTTACTTTTTGAGCTATTTTTTGAAGATCAATCACACCAACTACAGCGCAATCACTTGGAAGATGCAGTGATTCATGTTGGGCTTGCGCAAAATAACTTACGCAAATTGTAAATAAAATTAATACTTGTGTTTTCATTCGTATTTAAGATAAAATAATTGGCTTAATTTCAGTTGTACAACATGTGAGAATTAATTGGAAGGTTTTAATACACATTTCCACCCTTCTTTCTTTTCGTCCTCTTCTTCGTCAAGAAAAACATCATTATTCCAGTCTTTACACCATTGTTCTGCAGCTCCTTCAGCCATCACCAATGAGTGCTCAATATTATGAACAGGATCATCAGCAGTGCAAGAACACGTAAACGTTTTTCTACAACTGATTAGAAATACAAGTAAAGTGGTTATAACAGCTACTTTAAAAAAAGAAAAACATGTTGACTTCATAACCCAAAAATACAAAATAAATGAAATATGCTCTACATTCGAATGAAAAGAAACATAGTAAACTCGCACTTCTTAAAACTAGTGCTGTTTAGTCAATGGGCTTTTTGTAACCCATGATTAACTTTATCAATTGTTTGAAAAATAGCTTCAAACTGAATCCGTGTAGCTTGTTGCCTGATTCAAGCCAATTTTTCACTTCGTCAAATGCTCGATCAAATTCTAGTTGACGCACACAAATACCACCATAATTTAATTGTGATAATACCCCATTAGTTATAAAAGCGTTTTGGAGTGGAGCTAAATGTGTAAACACTCCCCTCTTTTTAGTATGAAACACGGCTACAGCTGGTTTTTTATCTCCTCGACTATCTATATAATTAATGTTAAGAAGGTAATCTTTACGATAGGGTACGTTTAGGCATTTCTCTACATGGTGAACGAAAGTGAAGCTGTTTTGTAAATCCACATCTATAAAAATCATTTTTCCTTTCTTTTGATGAAGAAAATCGAAAACACTATTGACTCCAAAAGTATTTTCAACCGACAAATTTATGAGTTCATCTTGAAACTTTCCCCATACGTAAAAAGAATGAATAGGATCTTGTGTTCGATTAAAAGACTTGTTACGTCTTATTTTATTCGAAAGCGCACCTGTCGTTGGTTTGTCTTTTTTGTAATCAAAAGTACCTCCATCTTTAATGTTATCTGTAAATGCAGGAATAAGAATTGTTCCCTTAACCAATTTTTGTTGAAAAGAAGCTATGAACTCTTCAACCGTAAA
>SKHH01000175.1 GCA_007117055.1 Lishizhenia sp.
AATCCTGCTGAAGTCTCTGCTAATTGAGCTCCAGACAAACTGCGTTTAAATTGTCTGAAATCATCTCCATAAGGATCCATTTCAACAAAGTATTTCGAAAACTGCTCTCTCGAAGGCCATGGATAAACTTCTACTTCGGGTAATAAAATCGTATCAGGAACCATGAAGTGAATTATCGAGTAACGTTGACCGGTTAAGGTATCTGGAACGATATAGCTGTTCGATTGATATCCAAAAGCAGAAAATAAAATTGTATCACCAGGTTTTGTGACAAAACTAAAATAACCAGAATAATCAGACACCGTTCCTGTCTTGGTTGTTTTATCAATTACATTTACATACGATACCTGATCTAAGCTGTCTGTGGAGACAACAACTCCAGAAAACTGGATTAAACGTTCTTCTTCTTGACTAAAAAGCGCAGTGCTAACAAGTACAAAAAAAGAAAGAAATACAAGGAATATACTATTTTTCATTTTTTTCTTCTAAGTTACAATAAAATGAGCAAAAAATTAGATGCAATGTGTTTAATAATAGTTAAAACAGGCGTTGAAATTCCTCCTTTAGGCCTTTGATTGTTATTTCTGTTGGTAGTTCTCCTACCTCACTAATAATCTCAAATATTTTAGCGCTTAAATCCATTGCTTTAGCATCTTCACCTAAACTTTTCGCAGCAATATTGACGATTTTAACAGTTTCCTCTTTGCTTTTCTTCACATGATCCCACATGTTCGAAGAAATAAAAATTTGTTGAGCGACATTATGATCAAACTCCTGACGAATTGCATCTAACAATTTCGATTGGAACTGTTGTACCGTTAATTCAGGTGAGTAAATACGCATTACTAAATTATGTGGAGTAATACGTTCCATGAGCAGAACAATACGTTGGTACGCATCTGCACGTGGTTCTAAGAAAAAAGTTTGACGCTCTTTTTTTAATTGGATGGATAATGCATTCACCTCTTTTTCATTTTGTTTTTTTAAAAACAAATACACCAATACTATCAACGCAGTGGATGGAATTAAAGCCACCAATATCATCCCAATCATTTCCATAATCACATAATTTTATTGTTCAAAAGTAACTAAACTTTTTGCAACCTCTTTTGCTTTTAAGAATTAATGAAAAAGAAAAATATAACCTTTTAAGTAATTCTTAAAATATCGATAAAGGATGATTATTTTGTTTCGCTTTTTCGCTCTAGAGTCACTTTTTCTAGTCCGAACTCTATTGGTTTCAATTTATTTTGTTTGAATATTAGCTTTTCAGAACGTCCTTTTTTAAATATTTTATTTGAAACAACCTTTCCTTTTCGCAATGCTTTTTGCTCTTCTTCTGGTAGATGAATTACCGATTGACAATCTGACGAACAACATCCCTCGTATTTCTCTTTACAAGCGTCACATTGAATAAACAATAAATGACACGCGTCGTTTACACAGTTTGTATGTGTATCACAAGGCGTTCCACATTGGTGACATACTGCTATGATATCCTCTGAAATTCGCTCTCCTCTTCGTTCGTCAAAAACGAAATTTTTCCCAATAAACTTATTTTCTAGTCCTTTGTCAGAACAATCGTTGGCATATTTTATAATACCACCTTCCAATTGATGTACGTTTTTAAACCCTCTGTGTTTGTACCACGCTGAAGCTTTTTCACAGCGAATTCCCCCTGTACAGTACATAACAATATTCTTGTCTTCATTTCCTTTCAAATATTCATCTTCAATAATAGGAAGTGAATCACGAAACGTATCAACATCTGGAGTAATAGCACCTTTAAAGTGCCCAACTTCTGTTTCGTAATGATTTCGCATATCTATAAGAATCGTATTCGGATCATCCACGAGTTGATTGAACTCTTCTGCTTTTAAATGCTTTCCTTTGTTGGTTACATCAAATGTTTCATCATTGAGTCCATCGGCTAATATTTTTGGACGAACTTTAATTTTTAGCTTAAGAAAAGGAAATTCAGCCTCGGATTCATCTACAGCAAGATTCAATCTGATTCCGTCTAAGAATGAGATTTCATACAGATCTTTTTTAAACTGATGAAATTTATCCGCTGGAACTCCAATTTGAGCATTTATACCTTCGGTGGCTACGTAGGTTCTTCCTACAATTCCGATTTTGGACCACATCTGAAATAAGTGATCTCTAAAAACTTGAGGATTGGGAATAGAAGCGTATTGATAAAAGGATACGGTTACAAACTTTGTCCCACGCTCTTTTAATTTTTCTACCAATTCCTCTTTACTGAGTGTATTCCACAGTTGCATGCTATGTAATTTACGTTAATAAAGAAAAAACAAAAATAAGACATTTTAAGAATAACGCCTAAATCGATTCTCAATTTAGAATGGATTTAATTAGGTGTAAAAAATATTGTACTTTTGAGCGGAAATGAAGACAGAGAATACAATGCAAATATTTTTAGATGAGTTTTCTAGTGTGTCCAAATCTGATTGGATTAAGAAAATTGAAAAAGATTTAAAAGGAAAACCCTTATCGGACATTCATTTTAATGACCCGATTGAAGAAATTGATTTTGTAGCGTATGCACACAAGACTGATTTAGTTGAACCTAAGGATTCAATTACTGTTAAAAGAGGATTACGTGCAACAAATGAATGGGAAATTGTTTCTGTTTTGCCAAAAGTGAGTCCGCTGGAAATGAATAAACTCGCGCTTCATTACTTGATGACGGGGACTACAAATTTGCGAATTGACTTAGATGGTAAGTCGGCTACAGATTGGAACATTATCACAAAAGGTATTCAGTTTAAATATATATCCGCTACGGTAATTTACTATTCTAAGGAGCAACTCGAAATAATTAAACATAGTTTAGGAGAAAATTGTACAAATTGTTCTTTAATCCCTGCAAGTAATGATTTACCTGTAATCAATTCGGTTAGAAACTTCCTAGTGGACGGGACTCAAGTTCAACGTTGTGGTGGAAATACAGCACAAGAAATTGCTTTTGTATTGCATGAAGGTCATATAAAGTTGGTGGAATTACTACAAAGTGGACATACCCTTCGTGATAGTCAAAAGCAACTTAAATTTCGTTTTGGAGTAGGGAATGATTACATTATAAGCACAGTAAAATTCAGGGTGTTTCGTTTGTTATGGCATAAGATAGTAGTGCTTTATGGTACTGATTTTCAACTCCCACATATCGAAGCCGAAATAGGGCATTTGAATAAATCACTAAGTGACCCACACACCAATCTATTAAGGCAAACTACGGAAGCTATGTCAGCAATAGCAGGGGGTGTTCAAGAGCTTACCATTCTTCCACACAACTGGCGAGCAAAAAACGCTGACATTTCTAAAACACAGCGACTAGCAACAAATATTTCACTTATTCTAAAAGAAGAAGCTTATTTGGACGCGGTGGTGGACCCTGCTGGTGGATCGTATACGTTGGAGAAACTGACTCATTTGCTAGCTGAAAAAAGCTGGGCATTACTACAGGAGTTATCCTCTTCGGAGGTTGCTGTTGGTTTGATGACAACCAAAATTGCAGAAATAAAAGTAAAACGAATAGCTGCTCACTCCAATTCAGAAAGAACACTAATTGGTGTAAATAAATACTTCAACCCTGAAAGTGATAAAGTTACAGAAGTTTGGGATGTTCCTGATAAATTACTTTTTGGAGAAGAACTCATTCTAGAACGGGATTACCCAACTAAATAATAGTTAGCATAAAGACATGAAAAAAATAGATCTTTCTACAATTCCTCTACAATCATCGGACTTAAATACCTCAACAACAGAAAAGGTAGAGGCTTCTGAAAATAAAGTTACCGCAGAAAAAATCATACTGCAAAACTTTTATACAAAGGATCAAATTAAGGATTTAAAACAAACTGATTTTGTTTCTGGATTACCGCCCTATTTAGGTGGTCCATACAGTACGATGTACACGGTTCGACCTTGGACAATTCGTCAATATGCAGGTTTTTCCACCGCAGAAGAATCAAATGCTTTTTATAAAAGAAACCTTGCAGCAGGTCAAAAAGGCTTGTCTGTGGCTTTCGATTTAGCCACGCACCGAGGTTATGATTCGGACCATGAACGCGTAGTAGGAGATGTTGGAAAAGCAGGTGTAGCCATTGATTCCATTTTGGACATGAAGTTGTTATTTGATGGTATTCCTTTGGATAAAATGTCGGTTTCAATGACCATGAATGGAGCGGTTATTCCAATTATGGCTTTTTACATCGTAGCTGCAGAGGAACAAGGCGTAGATAAATCCTTATTATCCGGAACGATTCAAAATGATATCCTGAAAGAATTCATGGTAAGGAACACTTACATTTATCCTCCAACGCCATCTATGAAAATCATTTCTGATATTTTCGAATACACTTCGAAATACATGCCAAAATTTAATTCGATTTCGATTTCGGGCTATCACATGCAAGAGGCAGGAGCGACTGCTGCTATTGAGCTAGCTTATACTTTAGCCGATGGTCTAGAATATTTACGTTCGGGTATAAAAGCAGGCTTGAAAGTGGATGATTTTGCTCCTCGTTTGAGTTTTTTCTGGGCAATAGGAATGAATCATTTCATGGAAATTGCCAAAATGAGAGCAGGTCGATTAATTTGGGCGAAGCTGGTTAAACAATTTGATCCTGAGAATACAAAGTCTTTAGCCCTTCGAACGCATTGTCAAACTTCGGGATGGAGTTTAACAGAGCAAGATCCGTTTAATAACGTAGCGCGAACATGTATTGAAGCATTAGCTGCAGCATTTGGTGGGACACAATCCCTTCACACAAATGCCTTGGATGAAGCAATTGCATTACCCACAGATTTTTCTGCTCGTATTGCTCGAAATACACAAATTTACTTACAGGAAGAAACGGGAATCACCAAACATATTGATCCTTGGGCAGGAAGTTATTATGTTGAAAAACTGACCGATGAATTGGTAACAGAAGCATGGAAACTCATTCAAGAAGTAGAAGAGTTAGGCGGAATGGCCAAGGCTATTGAAACAGGCGTTCCAAAAATGCGTATCGAGGAAGCTGCAGCACGTAAGCAAGCGCGATTGGATGCAGGAAAAGATGTATTGGTAGGGGTAAACCGTTATCAACTCGAAAAAGAAGATCCAATTGATATTTTAGAAGTTGATAACACCAAAGTTAGACGCTCACAAATTGATCGATTGAATGAATTAAAATCGAACAGAGACG
>SKHH01000198.1 GCA_007117055.1 Lishizhenia sp.
AATAATTCAACTGCAAAGGAAGTCTTTTCTAGTGGAACTTGCATAGACAAAAAACAACTTTCTTCGAAAACCTGTTCATCAATTTTCCATTGTTGTTCTTTTATCGCATTCATAACATAAGGCATTTCACTGTATTCAAAGTGAACATCAAAAAAAGTATGTAAATTCCGAGTAATAATTTGGCCGTTCTGTATTGCTAGTTGGGCTGCTGTTCTATAGGCATTAATCAAACCACCAACACCTAATTTTGTTCCTCCGTAATACCGTATCACTCCAATTAATACATTCGTCAAATCATAAGATTGTATTTGACCAAAAATCGGTGCGCCTGCACTATTACTTGGCTCACCATCGTCATTATAGCGATACAAAGAGCCATCTGCTTTAAGTCGAAAAGCATAACATAAATGTCGTGCTTGATGATGTTCTTTTCTCCATTCTTCCAAATATTTCTTTACTTCAGCCTCAGAAAAGCATGGTACAACGATACCAATAAACTTTGAACCTTTCTCTTTGTAGATTCCTTCACTTCTTTCACTTAATGTTTTATAGCTTGTTAGCTCCATAGCTGGCTTTTCATTACCCTAAAGTAAACATCCAAGGGTCTTTTCCGGATATTTTTTATATTTGTAAAACATTTTAATGTTACGGATACAAAACTAACAATTTCATAAAAGTCCAACCGTTAATAGAGATAAACTAATTATAATAAATGCATAACACAAAGTCTTTTTTTAAATTCATCCAACTAATTTGCTTGCTTGTTTTTTTATATGCATGTGATAAAGAAGAAGTAATAGACACGTGTCAGGATGGAATATTTACTCCTGGAGAAGAAGGAGTCGATTGTGGAGGTCCTTGTCCACCTTGTGAAGAAGAAATAAGCTCACTAGCCTTTGCCACCATTAATGGATTTGAAACACGTTTTGATGATTATTCCATAGAAAAGTTTGATGATTGGGTGATTCGAATTTTCAACGACACAATTGATATCACGTTAAATCTTGGTAATGGTGATTCGTTGGGGTTACGTCCTATGAAACCCCTATTTTCAAAAGCACAGCTATTTAATAAAAACTTTTCGCAATTGGCTCAAGGTCGCACAGTGTTTATGGAAATTGATCATGATGAACAGCGTCTTTCATTTTACTGTGACGCTAAATTCACTTTGGATCCTAGTGGTCCAAACTTTAACCCTTTAGATACACTTTTTATAACACAAGGTGATTTTGCAAATATTCCATGGGAGAATCAATAAACCATCCAAAAGCATTTTGGAATGAACGTTACGCTCAACAGAATACCGGCTGGGATTTAGGAGAAGTGTCTCCTCCTTTAAAGAGCTATATAGACCAAATTGAAGATAAATCCAAAAAAATATTGATTCCAGGAGCAGGCAACTCTTACGAAGCTGAATATTTAGAAAAACTTGGTTTTACTGATATTACTGTTATCGATATAGCCCCCATTTTAGTAGAAAGATTAAAAGAAAAATTCAACAACAATAGTGCTGTACATATTATAGAAGGCGATTTTTTCGATCATGAAGAGAAATACGACCTTATTCTAGAACAAACTTTTTTCTGCGCCATCTCTCCTTCTTTACGTCGCACCTATATTGAAAAAGTAAAATCCCTACTTAAACCAAAAGGGACACTTGTTGGTGTTTTATTTGACAGATCGTTTGAAGGAGGACCTCCATTTGGAGGAAGTAAAAAAGAATACAAGGCTTTGTTTTCTGCGTATTTTAAAAACACGCAAATCATCCCATGCTATAATTCCCACCTAGCACGACAAGGAAGCGAAGTTTTTATTAGAGTGCGTCAGGGATAATTATTTCATATCGTTATTTCGTTTTTCGAATACGCTATCTTTTCGATTTTATACAGAATAATTTTCATGTTCTCAAAAAAGACCGTACTTTTGTAGCCCAATTTTTGAGATGAGAGATATGATAGATGAGGCACTTTTTGAACCCAAAACACTGTACCCCTTTCAAAAGGATACAGTTGAAAAAATTATTAATGAGTTAGAAGAAAACGGAAGTGACTTTAATTTATTATTCCAGCTTCCAACAGGTGGAGGAAAAACAGTTATTTTTTCTGAAATTGCTAAACTTTATATAGAGAGATGGGAAAAGAAAGTACTTATTTTAACACATCGTATTGAATTATCGGTTCAGACCTCCAAGCAACTTTCAGCTATTGGTGTAAGCAATAAAATCATCAACAGTGAAGTGAAAACGTTGAATGATCAAAATGATTATAACTGTTTTATTGCGATGGTTGAAACACTGAACAACCGACTTCAAGATAATGAAAACTTCATCAAAGATATTGGTTTAGTTATTGTTGATGAAGCTCATTATAACAGTTTTCGAAAAATTTTCCAATATTACAAAGACGCAAACATTTTGGGTGTTACCGCAACCCCATTAAGTTCAAATAAAGCACTGCCCTTAAATGATCATTACGACAAGTTGCAAGTAGGGGAAAGTATCGCTTCTCTTATTGAAAATGGGTATTTAGCAGACGCCGAAACATTTACTTATGACGTCAATCTCCATGGGTTAAAAATTGGTTCAAACGGTGATTTCACGGTCAGTAGCTCTGAATTGGTTTATGGCAATCATTTTATGCAAGAAAAATTGCTTTTCGCATATGAAGAAGTAGCCGTTGGTTCGAAAACACTCATATTCAACTCTGGAATTGAAACCAGTATAAGAGTAAAAGAAACCTTTGACAAAAGAGGATACAAAATTCGACATTTAGACAGCACTTTTTCGGATAAGGATCGTAAAGAAATACTCGCATGGTTTAAAAAAACACCTGATGCTATACTATCTTCTGTTGGTATTTTAACAACTGGATTTGATGAACCTACAGTAGAAACCATTATTTTGAACAGAGCGACACGTTCATTAACGTTGTATCATCAAATGATAGGTCGGGGATCACGAAAGCTCCCCAAGAAGGACCAGTTTCAACTGATTGATTTAGGAAACAATGTGCGAAGATTTGGACTATGGCAAGATTATATTAATTGGCATGATGCTTTTAAATTTCCTGATCGCTTCTTAGAGTCGCGAGTTTCAGAACAAGAAGACATGGAGTTTGAAGTACCTTATGAACTTCCAAAATTCATCCGTGAAAAAATAAATACGGAGATACTTGACCAATTTAATATGAAGAGGATCTATGACGAATGTATGGAAAATGGAGAGCCTGGAAAAAAAGCAGTGGACTATTCATTAGAAAATCATTTTGAAGCTATTCGAACTGTAGCTTGTGATTTTTACGATGGTCTAGAACTTCAAGAAGCTATTCAAGAGCACATTGAACACCGATTAAAACAATACACAAAATGTATTTCCAAATCGACGCGAAATTATTTCAAATACTTGATGGATACATACAATCGTCAATTACGCCAGAAACTTCGAGCTGTGCTAGACGATGAATAAAAAGTCATTTCTTTTTTTTTGACCGACGACATTTCTCACTACAATGTTTAACTTCATTCCAATTGCGTTCCCATTTCTTTCGCCAGAAAAAAGGTAAGTTGCAAACGGGACAAATTTTATGTGGTAGATCTGATTTCTTATGTGCCATTCGATTTAACCATGCATAGTAGCTTCTTTTCCATACTTATCCATTAAACTTGCTTCAAAACTTAAAAACTCTTTCCATCGCTTATCCACATTAATCGTAGCTGCATATTTTTTTGCAAAATTCAAAAACATCGTGTAATGTCTTGCTTCACTTTCCATTAATTCCCGATAAAAAACCCTCAACTCAGGATCTTCTAACTCCTCAGATAACAACCTAAAACGTTCACAACTTCTAGCTTCAACCATTGCCGCAAATAGCATTCGCTCTACAAATTGTTGTTCGTAATTTCCTCCTTTACGAATATAAGCCAATAAATCGTGAATGTATTCGTCTCTTTTCTCTCTCCCTAAAGTTAACCCTCGTTTTTGAAGTTCTCTATGCACCATCTGAAAATGTTCCATTTCCTCTTTTACCAATTCCCCCATTGCTTCTACAACATCCGTATATTCGGGAAACTTCACTATTATGGAGATTGCATTGCTTGCTGCTTTTTGCTCACAATAGGCATGATCAGTTAATACTTCTTCTATATTTTTCTCTACTATATTTACCCATCTTGGATCTGTTGGTAACTGTAATCCTAACATGTCTCTTTTTTATACAAATCTAGCGGTTTAAATTAAATTGTTTACATTTTAAACTAAAATATAGAAATGTTAGAAACAACTATAACAAAAGTGACATGAGGAAAAAAAAAGAATAATTTTCATTGTTAATCAAAATTTAAAATTTAGTTTTATACCCGAAATGAAAATGAACAACACACATCATCATCATGTAAACGCACAGCGAGCGTGGTGAAGTTGTATTGTATAAACTTTAATAAAAACCCGCTTGTGTTCAGGCGGGTTTTTTGTTTTCAAAGAATGCGTTTCAACCACAAGCACTAAAAAACAAAAATGAAAAGATTACAAATTGCAGTTCAAAAATCAGGTCGATTACTCGACGAATCGTTAGCTCTTTTGAAAGAGTGTGGACTAAAAATTCCTTCTCCGCAAGGACAATTGAAAGCATCGGTGGATAATTATCCCATGGATATTCTTTTCTTGCGCAATAGCGATATCCCCCAGTATGTGCAGGATGGTGTTGCAGATATCGCGATTATTGGAGAAAATTTATTGGTGGAAGATGAATCGGATGTGGTAAATTTGATGCCGCTTGGTTTTTCGAAATGTCGTGTTTCATTGGCCGCTCCTAAATCTTTAGGGATTAAATCCGTTAAAGATTTTGAAGGAAAGAAAATCGCGACGTCCTATCCGGCTACTTTGCGCAAATACTTGAGTGAACAAGGGGTAAATGCGAGTATCCACACGATTTCAGGGTCTGTTGAAATTGCGCCAACAATCGGCTTGGCAGATGGAATTTGTGATATCGTTAGTACGGGAAATACGCTTTTCATGAATGGGCTGGAAGAAGTCGAAAAGATTTTGTTTAGCCAAGCAGTATTGATTGCGAATAAGTCGCTCGACGCTGCTTCACAAGAACTGTTGGATAAGTTGGTGTTCCGAATTAAGAGTGTCTTGGAGGC
>SKHH01000304.1 GCA_007117055.1 Lishizhenia sp.
ATTTTTTCTGGACCAAATCGCGACAAATCTAAATTGGGCTCCAATGAATTTCCTCCCCACATTTCATTAAACTCCAGGGTATAAGTACGCGCCAAGCCTCTATCTTGAATAATAATTACATTATTTGCGTCTGTCCGCATTTGCTGTGTGGTTAGATTTGTAGAACCCGTCCAAACATAAGGCTTATTCGGATTACTATGTTCGGCATCAAAAACAAAAAACTTGTGGTGCATAATTCCGATATTATTATCAAAATCCGCAGGTGGACTCTCTAATCTAGGAATTTCAGGATATAGATTAGGAATGGCTGTATTCCCAGTGTTTTCATTGTAAATAACACGAACTTGAACCCCTCTATCAAACGCCTCATTCAACGCTTCTGCATAATTCGCTACACTACTCGAATTTGTGGTATTGTATAAGGCTAAATCTATACTTAATTCAGCTCGATTAATGTAGGCCACCAAGGTGTCATCGATGGCATTTTCCACATAAATAGCCTGATTACTCACAGGTGAGGCATAATTATGATCCACAGGCTGAGTAAAATACGTTTTTATTTCTCCCGATGAATTGGAACGGGTAATAAATGCAAGCGTATCGGTTGATTCCGTAACTCCTCCACTTTGCGCTACCGCTTGTACATAGTAAATCAAGGCAGGAGAACCTCCACTAATCGTAATTTCTGGTTCCTCGGTAACTCCTGCACTAAGTTCACCTAACTCTAAATCTCTCGTTACGCCATAACGAATAAATGATTGAGCTGGAACTTCATTTTTCCAAGACAAGGTCACTGAAGTTGTTTGTTGACTTACTAACTCTACATTGCTCGAAATGATCGTTTGACCAAAAATCAGAAGCGGGAAAAAACTAAAAAGCAAGAAAACGTTTTTCATTGTAGTATTGTTTCTATTGCTAACAAATTTAGAATAAAAACTTCAGGACCGACAACAGACAAGTGTTAAATGAATATCAAACTTTCACATTTCATTTTTTTGGTTAACACGCTAAATCGTAAAACATAGTATCTGAAAAGATTGCATTCAGACTCATATTTTATTATTAAGCTTCTCAAAACAATATTATCCAGTTGCGAACTAAGTTTATAACTAACTATTTTTACATGCCAAAATGAATTATTTTACGCTAGCTTTTTATTTCTAATCCATAATCTAGTTTTTGATTTATGTTAATTTTGGTTTATGAAAAAGTCAAGTATTGCGTATGTATGTGTTTCGGAAAGCTGGGGTGGATTGGAAATGAACCAACTGCGTAATGCAAAATGGATGCAAGAAAGAGGTCATACTGTCTCTCTATATGTTTTAAAAAACTCGCCGATTCATTCCGAAGCAACATTAGATCAATTAGACGTGTTTTTGGTAGAAAAGCATAAAAAGTACTACCCTTTGAAACATGCTATTCGATTGGCTCAATTATTTAAACAGCAACAGGTTACTCATGTAATCGTAAGAGACCCAAAAGATTTAAGTTTAGTAGGGTTAACAAAAACTTTACTCTACAATAAATTGCACTTTTCTTACTTTATGGAAATGCAATTAGGAATTGCAAAAAGAGACCTCTTACATACTGTACGATTTTCCAAGATTAATTGTTGGTCCTGTCCATTGCCTTGGCTCGCTCAACAGGTAAAAGATCGTACGCGAATACCCCACAATAAGATAACAGTCATTCCTTCGGGATTAGATTTAACTCCGTTTGACGAATTACCTAAACAGCAAGAAGCGCGAACAACACTAGATCTACCTGAAGATAAAATCATCATTGGTTTAATAGGACGATTTGACCCGCAAAAAGGTCAAGACTTACTCGTTTCTGCTTTTTCGAAATTAGATGTATTAATTAAAGAACAAGCCGTCATCTTATTTTTAGGTGAAAAAACGAAAAACGAAGCCGATGATTATTTTGAAAATTTACAACTACAGATTTCAAAATCTGGATTAGATAAATACATTTTTTTTCAACCTTTTAGAAAGGATGTGACTCTTTTTTATGCGGCTATTGATTGGTTAGTTATGGCTTCAAAATCAGAAACTTTTGGCATGGTAACGATTGAAGCTTTAGCAGCAGGTAAAAGTATCATTGGGTCCAACGCCGGAGGAACTCCTGAAATACTCGAACAAGGAAAATACGGGTATTTATTTGAATCAATGAATGCTCAAGATCTTTCATCTGCACTTGAAAAAGCAATCAAACATAAGATATTTGATTCGGATAAACAACGATTAGCTGCATCAAAATACAATAACGAAAAAGTGTGTGAACTAGTTGAAACAAAGCTTGGTTTAACTCAGTAATTCCAACGCATTCGTTTTTGAGCTAAAGAATTACATTCAAATCAACTTAATGTATCAGAAAACAGGTTGCATTTGATTAGTCCAACGAGCGCATCGCATTGTTACTTATCTCGATAATTTCTTCGTATTGTTCAGGAGTTAAATCTGAGTGGAAGTAATTTATCGGATTTACTTTTTGTCCGTCTTTTTCTACTTCATAATGGAGGTGAGGACCAGTCGACTTACCAGTATTCCCCATTAATCCAATTAAATCACCCCGTTGTACTTTTTGACCTCGCCTCACTTTAAATTCTGAGAGGTGAGCATAACGTGTTTTTAATCCATAACCATGGTCGATTACAATTTCTTTTCCATATCCCCATGAATTGGTTTTTACGGATTCTACTACACCCGCTCCAGTAGCATAAATTTCCGTTCCAACATCCGCTGTAAAATCAATTCCCCAGTGCATTTTTCTCGTTCCATAAACAGGATCAACACGCCATCCATAACCAGAGGCTATTCGTTTTAAATCACTATTTCTTACAGGTTGAATTGCTGGTAAACTAGCCAATCTATTTTCTCTGTCTTTGGTCAAGGCAATCAATTCCTTGAATGAAATACTTTGGGCGTGTAACTTGCTTTCAATGTTTTCAATCATCTCGGCAGTGGATAGCAATAATTGACTATTCGATTTATTCTTTAGGTGTTCATAGCGATTCGAACCTCCTATCCCCATTAACCTAAGTTCTTCAGGAAATTCTTTTGCTCCCAGTGCGGTACGATACAACTCTTCATCCCGCTGTTTTAGAATTTCTGTTACCTCATCTATAATGAATAATCTATTCTGCCATTCGTTTAATTGTGCTTCAATCTCTACAATTTCTGCTTGTAGTCGCTTTTCCCTCGGGGAATCTAATCGATGTGCAATAAAAAACCCGAACAACAAACTCAAAATGAGTGTAGGAGCAATAAATATAAGTCCTCTAAACATTCGTTCAAAGAGCGAACGATCAACTTTTTCGTAAGAAAGGGTTTCAGGGTTGTATCTGAATTTGGATTTGCGCATTATTTATAGTTCAAAAGCGATGCAAAATTATGTAATTAATCTAACTTTGCATGTTTTGTTTAACAATGCTTAACGAATCATTATATAAAACGATTCAAAAACAGACGGATATGACGCTTCAAGATATACGAAATCAGTTTTTTAATTTTTTTGAGGAGAAAGGACATAAAATTGTTTCTTCAGCTCCTATGGTGGTAAAAAATGACCCCACGCTAATGTTTACAAATGCTGGAATGAATCAATTTAAAGATTACTTCCTGGGGCATGAAAAAGCAAAGGATGTTCGCGTAGCAAATTCTCAGAAATGTCTGCGTGTTTCGGGGAAACACAACGACTTAGAAGAAGTTGGTGTAGATACATACCACCATACAATGTTTGAGATGTTGGGCAACTGGTCTTTTGGAGATTATTTCAAACAAGAAGCCATAGATTGGGCCTGGGAATTACTGACAACAGTTTATAAAATTGATAAAGATCGTTTATACGTTACTGTTTTCGAAGGAGACGAACAAGATGGAGTTCCAAAAGACGAGGAGTCCATTGCGATCTGGAAAAAACTCATCGCTGAAGATCGTATTTTACTAGCTAATAAGAAAGATAACTTCTGGGAAATGGGAGAAGTTGGACCGTGTGGCCCCTGTTCTGAAATCCATGTGGATATTCGTTCCGAGGAAGAAAGAAAATTGGTAGATGGTAAAACACTCGTAAACGAAGATCATCCGCATGTAATTGAAATTTGGAACCTCGTGTTCATGCAATTCAATCGCAAAGCAGATGGATCACTAGAAAAATTACCCGCAACGCATGTTGACACAGGTATGGGCTTAGAGCGTTTGGCAATGGTACTTCAAGCGCAACAATCCAATTACGATACGGATTTGTTTCAAAAATTAATTGCTTATTTGGCTAATGAAGCCAACGAAAAATACGGTAGCAACGAAGCTGTGGATATTGCGCTTCGCGTCATAACAGACCATGTTCGTGCAATTTCTTTTGCTATCGCAGATGGTCAATTACCTTCTAACACGGGAGCTGGTTATGTCATTCGAAGAATTTTAAGAAGAGCGATTCGCTACGGCTATCAAACCTTAGGTTTTCGATCTTCTTTTATTGCAGGATTAAGCAAAGTACTCGTAAAAGAAATGGGAGATGCGTTTCCAGAATTGAAACAACAAGAAAGCCTCATTGAAAATGTAATCCGAGAAGAAGAAAACAGCTTCTTTAGAACATTAGAACAAGGGCTGAAACGCATTTTATCCATTGTTGAAGAATCCAAGGCAGAAAAATCTTCAAAAATAAATGGTGCTGCCGCTTTTGAATTATATGACACCTACGGTTTCCCGTATGACTTAACAGCCTTAATTGCCAGAGAGGAAGGTCTCTATGTAGATGAAAAAGGATTTCAAGAAGCCTTAAAAATTCAAAAAGATAGATCTAGAGAAGCCGGTGGAATGGAAACCGATGATTGGGTTATTTTACTGGACGATGCCGTCGAGGAGTTTATCGGTTATGACAATGTAAGTGCAGAGGTAAAGTTGGTAAAATACCGAAAGGTTACTCAGAAAAAGAAATCTTTCTACCAACTCGTGTTTAATGTTACACCATTCTATCCCGAAGGAGGAGGACAAGTAGGCGATTCGGGTTATATTGAATTTGGTGATGAAAAGACCATTATTTTTGACACGAAAAAAGAAAACAATTTAATTGTTCACCTGACAGAGAAGTTACCGAGTAATTTACAAG
>SKHH01000110.1 GCA_007117055.1 Lishizhenia sp.
GAGCCTGTACCTATATCCAATATTTTAGGAGATTCATTTCGGTGACTTTCTATAATCCATTCTACAAGCTCCTCTGTTTCGGGTCTTGGGATGAGTGCACCGCTTTGTATAGAAAGCTCAATGGAATGAAAAAAAACTTTTCCCAATAAATATTGAAAGGGGACTCCTTGTTGTAGTTGTTTTACAAAACTTCTAAAGTACAGTAAGTCCGATTCTGAAAAACGTATGGAAGAACTAATCATAAGTTCTTTACTATCCATATTGAGTCGCTTTCGTATTACTTCATTCGTTATAAAGCGTATTTCACTGGTCGAGAAAAAGTCACTTAATTCCTTTGAGAAATAATTTCTGAGATCTTGAAGCGTATTTCCAGTAACAAACATGAAATAAATTAACTCAGCTTATCGGTTAAAATACGCATTTCTATAACAGGAGATATTTTCTCGTAAATGATGTTATAGACGGCTTCTACAATTGGTAGTTCTACTTGGAATTTCTTATTGATTTCCATGACTGATTTAACTGCGTAATAACCTTCGGCAATCATATCCATTTCCATTTGAGCTGTTTTCACAGAATAACCTTTGCCTATCATAAATCCGAATGTTCTATTTCTTGAGAACTTCGAATAAGCAGTAACCAGCAGATCTCCCAAATAGGCACTCGATTTTACGTCTCTGTGAATAGGACTTACTTCATCGATGAAATTTTCAATTTCTTGTATTGCATTTGATATTAACACCGATTGAAAATTATCACCATAACCCAGACCAGAACAAATTCCAGAGGCTATGGAATACACGTTTTTGAGTACTGCGGATAATTCAGTACCAAATAAATCGTCGGAAACGGTCGTTTTAATGTAGCGACATCCAAATAATTCAGCGACTTCATCAGCTACATCTTCATCTTGGCAAGCAATGGTAAGGTAGGAGAGACGTTCTAGCGCAACTTCCTCCGCATGAC
Organism: Lishizhenia sp.; assembly: GCA_007117055.1. GTDB lineage: Bacteria > Bacteroidota > Bacteroidia > Flavobacteriales_D > Crocinitomicaceae > CSBr16-161. The sequence goes on from SKHH01000110.1 coordinate 967, forward strand.
AAGGACCACAAACTATTCCAATCTTATCATAGGGTGTTCCGAATGTTTTATGAATAAATCGAGCTGGTATCGCATTAAACTCAGGAACAATTCCCTTTACGGCAGAAAATACTGTTTTCCCTTCAAATAGTTCGATAGGAAATTCTTCAAATAATTTATGTAAAAACGCAGAAGGTGTTGCAATAATGATGATTTCAGAATTTTTAATTACTTCTTCTAAATCAATTGTGACATTAATTTTCGTTGGATCAAATTCAACAGATGTCAAGTATCGAGGATTGTGACCGTATTGTTTTAAGTGGGCTACGGCTTCTTCATTTCGGATATACCAATTCACACATGGAACGTTGTTCAGAACAATTTTCACAATTGCTGTTGCCCAACTTCCACCACCAATAACTCCAAATTTTTGTTGTTGTGTTTCCATCTGTCAATGACAAATGTAATCATTTCATTGAAAAAACGAATAATTGTTTAGAGAAGGCAGTGAAACTCACACTTTCCTTTTTTGTGATAGCTTCCTTTCTGAAATAATATGGGAATGCTTATTTAACTGATTTCTTATTGTTTTAGGTGTTAATTGAACTCAATGAATAGTAACGTATGGGTGATGATAATTTAATTTTAAAGAATTCGATCAACATAAATTGATCTATTTACTGGTTAATCAAAGTCAAGTAGTTTCCTCTTTGCGAAATAACTGAATATTGTTCAATTACTGTTTCTTTTCCTGTTAGACCTGTTTTTTCTCTTAGGTTTGGTTGTGTGATTAAATCTACCAATATTTTTTCCCATTCAATTTGTGATGCAACTAAAAAACCATTTTTTCCATGTTCAATAATTTTGTTGTTTACTCCTACAGGAGATAGTACAGAAGGAATACCCAACGCCATGTACTGCAATCCTTTAAATCCACATTTTCCTTCAGACCACTTATCTGCACGCAAGGGCATTACACCGATGGAAAATTGTGCTAAATCTTTTATTTCAGTCTCTTTTTTCCAAGGGACAAAACGCAATGACTTTAAATCATATGTTGGTGCTTGGTTGGAAATAACCACAAATTCAAATTCATGACTTTTTTCAAGCTTTTGAAGTACAGGAATTATCTCATCGATGTAATGCATAGTGGTATGCGTACCTGTCCAACCTATTTTTACAGGTAATGACTTGTAGTCCGTTTGCTTATTGTGATGATTTTCAGTATCAATCGTGGTAGGTATTACGGTCACGTTTTTGTTGTATTGCCGAGCGTAATCAGCGAGGTAGTCGTTTCCTGCTGAAATATGATGTGCCCAACGGATGCAGAATTTGATTTTCCAATACGCTTTCAATCGGTGAAAACGTGCGTTTGAGGCACTGTAATTGGGAAGCCAAATAGCATCGTCAAAATCATAAATGTATTTTTTTCTGAGTACTTTGGCAATGATCCATTCAAAAACAGGAGGTCCAATTTGAGCTGTTTCACGATGGATGAAAATCATATCCGCTTTTGGAAGCTTAAATAATAATACCCATCGTTTTAAAAAACTTGAAAAAAAACCTAAAGCTTTTTGGATAGCACTTCCATTTTTATAAAGTTTTTGCCATGTTTTTTCATTTAAAAATGGGTGAAAATGAATCTCAAAACCTTCTTTTTCGAAATAATCTAAATATTGCTCAAACCTAAAACGCTGTGAAGGAGCTTCACCAAAAGGATACGGAGCAAGTATATATAGAGACTTTTTCATCAATGCACAAAAATAATCAATATTTCGGAGCTCTCGATACACGCTCCTTTCGTCGCGCGCTTTAGCACCTGGAGTTTTTATGTTTTTTGATCACAAGCACTAAGGAGATCAAGTGGTTTTAACGAAACAACGTGCAATTAAAACTGTATCGAGAGCGCCTTTGGAAAGAATTGAAACATTTATTCACCTTGAAACAAATATTTTCTAGCTAAAGGACCTTCATTCATAAGTAAGTCTAATATGGATAGGTTGGAGTGAAATGGGAGTTTATCTGAGAATACTTGGATATACTTTTTTTGTGGATGGTTATTCCATTTTTTATTATTGAGAAGTATTCTCAAATCGTTGTGCTTATCGAATGGTGTATTTTTAGTATTGATTTCAAGCTGTGTGTCCAAATCAAGCCATTTTATAAGTTGAGTAAAGATAGCTTTATTCCATTCAACTAATAGTGTTGGTTTTGTATGATAAAAAGCTTCAATTTGTTGTCCATAATAAAAGTAAAAAGGGGCATGCATGTAAGCGCTTTCTATTGCTTTCCAATGGTCTTTTCTCCAGTCTTTGTCATACACTATTTCAACATCTGCCATAGTGGTTTCCTTTCCGTAAGGACGTTTTGTTGGAATACTCAAAATAAGTGGACCGTTTCCAGTTAGGATTTCTGTGCGTGAACGCCAGGTCTGTTTTTGAAAGCGTTCCGCATAATCAATCGCCACGTTATTATGTTGTGCTAATTCCTGAAAATAGGGGATAGCTCCAAAGTATGCGGAAGGAAAAAGCATACAGTTGTTTATTCTATACGTGTAAATATTCTATTCCAACGTGTTCCTGTTTCTGCATCTTTCGAGAACCAAACGAGTGCAGCACGACCAACAATATGGTCTTCTGGAACAAATCCCCACGTGCGAGAATCTGCAGAATTAAAGCGATTATCTCCCATCATCCAGTAATAATCCATTTCAAAAGTATAATGAGTAGCTTCTTTTCCATCAATAAATACTTTATTGTCTTTTTCTTCTAAATCATGTTTTTCGTAGGCTGTGATAACACGCTTATACCAATCCAAATTGTGTCTGTTTAATGCTATTGTTTCTCCTTTTTTTGGAACCCAGAATGGCGCAAAATCTGTAATAGATGTTGAAATATTCATGGATTTCGGGTAGTGCTGAAGGTTTTCTACTTTTTCCAAGTTATTGAACTCTGGTCCTTCGTTTTTTGGATACAAAACTAGTTCAAAATTAGCATTGGGATAATTGTTTTTTAATGTTTCCAATTGATCGGCTGTTACATCAATTGTACTTCGACTCATGTTTACACTGTTGGGATCAATTCCAAAGTTCGTCCGTAACACTTCTTTTCGTGGAACTGTCCAGTTGGTGTATTTATATTGTAGATTTTGAAATGGAAATATTGGAGCGGCTTCTCCATTGACATACAATACTGCATCTACTATGGATAAAGTATCCCCCGGAACGCCGACACAACGTTTAATGTAATTTTCTCTTTTATCCACAGGTCGATAGATTACACCAAAATGATTAATAACTTTTCCTTCTGCATTGGAAAAAGTACGCTTTTTTTCTGCAATTTCAACACGTGATTTATTCGTCCATTTTGAAAAATTCACGACAAAGTCATTCCAATATGCATTTAATTGTTCGGTATGTTTTTCAACGATTTGTTCATGTTTAAGTTGATAAATACTATCAATTTGCTTATTGGAATATCCTTGGTCTTTTAAATTTTGAACCAATTTCTTTTGCTTTGAATCGAAAGAGGTAAATGTTTTAGGAGCTTGTTCTTGATACAACCTCGTTGCTTCATTAATCACAATTCCATGATAATCGTGTCCCATTAGTCCGTGCGGCATTCTTGGATCGTAAACCGCTGTATCGCCAGAAGGGTAGTTGAATACAACTACATCGTATCTTTCGATATTTCTCCAACCTGGTAAACGTGTGTAATCCAACTTTTGTAAATAGGAATAAGAACGCACATTAATCCATGGAATGGTGTTGTGAACCAGTGGAAAGGATAAGGGAGTGACGGGTACTTTAGGTCCGTAGGCTAATTTATTTACAAATAAAAAATCTCCGACTAAAAGTGTTTTTTCCATTGACCCTGTTGGAATTTGGAAAGGTTCAAATACGTAGGTACGTATTGCACTTGCTGCAATTAAGGCAAACAAAATGCTGTCTCCCCATTCTTTGATAATGGTTTTTCTTCCTTTCTTTTTCTTTTGAAAGAAATTCATGATATAAGCAATGATGTGCCCAAAAAAGGGAAGGGATAAAAACAGTACGAAGTGGTCTCCAAGTGCTCTTCTGCGCACATGTTCGTCGTTTTCCCAATCTGTGGTATAGTTGGGCTGTAA
>SKHH01000270.1 GCA_007117055.1 Lishizhenia sp.
CAAAAGTTTGTTCAGACATTATGACTGTTACATCATCAGGAACACCTGTAACATAATACACCGTTCTGATACCATTCAAAATATCATTTTTGTACGTTTCACGAAAACTCAACCGTCCATTTGGTGAATAGTGCGTCCAAACACTATCTTTCTTTTGATGATGATATATACCATGCGCCATTAACTTTTTATTTTCATGATACATGTATGCTTCAGAACGTCCATTTTCAGCATGCGTTATGACAGCCTTAACCTTATTCGAAGGGTAATAATAGGTGAAAGTACCAATTGGTTTATCATCTTTAAATTGTCCTACATAGGCAGGTACATTCGAAGACGGATGGTATTTTTTCCATTCTCCCTGTTTTCTCCCCCGTGCATCTGTTTGATTAAGCTGACCTACCAACCCAAAAACTAAAAAACTAAATATAAAAGTGATCCAACTATTCATTCCTTTTGTTTTTTACTGTATAATACAACTCAAGTAAATCAGTTACTACATAATCCGATTTTTGTGTAACAATCTCTTTTGAAGAAACACATGCAGTTTTCATACCAAGATTTTTTCCAAACAAAATATCAGTATCCGTATCCCCCACCATCAAAGCTTCAGAAAAGTTTATTTCTGGGAAAAGTTGTTGAGCTTCAAGTGCCATTGCTGAATTTGGTTTTCTTCTATTTGGAGTTTCCTCGGCTAAATTAGTAGCTATAAAAATAGCATCTAATAAACATCCGTTCTTTTCTAATTCATTGGACATTTTTTCATGTACACGATTAACCATATCCAATGTCATTAGTCCCTTTCCTACCCCCTGCTGATTCGTAACAATAATTACATAATCAAAAAATGTTCTTAGTTTTATTATACCTTCAATAGCATTATTCAAAAAAATAAAATCATCAGGATGCGCGATGTATCCGTTAAAATTTCGTACATTAATTACGCCGTCTCTATCTAAAAAAAGTGTTTTTTTACCCATGAATACCAAAGATAAATTAGAGTTTCTTTTCAATAAGATAAGCGTTTCGAGAAGACGAATTTCTACCAATCATTTCAGCAATAAAGCCCGCTAGAAAAAACTGTCCACCTAAAATCATTGCAGTCAGTGAAATAAAGAATTCTGCCCTACTTGCCAAAAGAGGAGCGCTATTTCCTTGAATTAGATCAATCAGCTTTCCGGCACCCAAATACAACGCTAAAATAAAACCAATCACAAACATCAATGATCCTATTACGCCAAAAAAGTGCATTGGCTTTTTTCCAAATTTCCCCATAAAGACAACGGTCAACAAGTCCAATGGACCATGAACGAATCGGTTTAAACCAAACTTAGAGGTACCATATTTACGTGCTTGATGTTGCACGACTTTTTCTCCGATATTCGCAAAACCTGCATACTTGGCCAATACAGGAACGTAGCGATGCATATCTCCATACAATTCAATACTTTTAACAACAATAGATTTATAGGCTTTTAAACCACAGTTAAAATCATGTAGATAAATACCTGATAATCTTCTCGCTGTCCAATTGTATAGTTTGGTAGGAATAGTTTTAGAAAGTGGGTCATACCGTTTTTTTTTCCACCCAGAAACTACATCAAACCCCTCCTCAACGATCATGCGGTATAATTCAGGAATTTCCTCTGGCGAATCTTGTAGATCAGCGTCCATTGTAATTACCACCTTACCTTTTGTGATTTCAAAAGCTTTTTGAAGTGCTGCAGATTTACCATAATTACGTTGAAATTTTATTCCTCGAATAGCTGTATTTTGTTCGGCAAGAGCTTCTATTATCTTCCAAGAATCATCGGAACTTCCGTCGTCTACAAATATTACCTCATAGCTAAAAGAATGCTCTTCCATTACACCGTGAATCCAATCGAAAAGCTCTCTAAGGGACTCTTCCTCATTTAATAATGGTATAACAACTGAAATATCTAATTTATGATTCATTCTTGTACGATTAACAATTTGTAAAATTAAAAAATATAGTTATTTCTTTGAGTTAAAGAAGATTTAATTTGGGGTAATAAAATTTTGTGGATGTATAGAACGAAAACTAGCGTTCAATAAATTAACCCAATTGTTTTATATTTTAGTCTGAATCATATCATGTACTCACCCTGAATGAGTGAAACTAATCAACAAAAGACGTTATTTCATCGTTAAAATCATGATATCAAAACGATTAGTCTGAGAAGGAATTACATACAAAGTATCTTCATTCTCATATAATAAAGAACGACATTCTATCGGCTTAACCAACATCGCAGGATATTTATTATAATAACGGAGTGGAATTTCGTCCATTGAGGATGTTTTTTTTTGATTAAGTCACAGCAAATTGTAAAAATGTAGAAGAATCGGTAAGTCTTTATCCCCCATATGTTTCCCAAAAGACGCAAAAAAAATAGAATAATTTCCCTTTCTTTCGTGGACTAAGTCATTAAAAATTGTAGCTTTGTTTTTCCATTGTTGTACTAAAAAAATATGGATAATATAACTTACGTAGGTAACGCAGATGTAAACGCCATAGAGCACATGTATAAATCCTATAAAAAGGACCCAAGCAGTGTCGATGAAGGATGGCGGAAATTTTTTGAAGGGTTTGAATTTGCCCAAACGAACTATGAAGATGGAGGTGAAGTTCCTGAAAATTTTCAAAAAGAGTTTAAAGTTCTTAACTTAATTGATGGGTATCGTTCCAGAGGTCATTTGTTTACAAAAACAAACCCTGTTAGAGAACGAAGAAAATATTCTCCTACCTTAGATATTGAGAATTTCGGTCTTTCTGATGAAGATTTAGAATTAGAGTTCCAAGCTGGAAATGAAATTGGAATTGGTAAAGCCAAATTAAAAGACATTATAGCTCATTTAAAAGATGCTTATTGTCAAAGTATTGGTCTTGAGTTTCATTACATCCGTGATCCAGAAAGAAAAAAATGGTTTATGGATAAGCTTGAGCTGAACAATAGACCTCAGTTTGACAATGAACAAAGAAAAACCATTTACAAAAAGCTGAGTGAAGCTACTCTTTTTGAGCAGTTTTTACAACGTAAATATGTAGGTCAAAAACGTTTTTCTGTTGAAGGGGGTGAATCTCTTATCACAGGTTTAGATCGATTAGTGAAAAAAGGAGCTTCTCTTGGAGTTGAAGAATTTGTAATGGGAATGGCTCACCGTGGAAGGTTAAATACTTTGGTAAACATTTTTCACAAAGACATTGAAGAGCTTTTCGGTGAATTTGAAGGTAAAAGCTACGACGATGACGATTCTTTTGATGGTGACGTAAAATACCATTTAGGTCAAACACGCACAGTGGAGGTTGATGGTAAAACTGTTAATTTAACACTAGCGCCTAACCCTTCTCATTTAGAAGCTGTTGACCCCGTTGTAGAAGGAATTGTTAGAGCTAAAATTGACGACTATCTTCATTCAGAAGATAAGATTGTTCCAATTCTTGTACATGGAGACGCTGCTATTGCAGCTCAGGGAGTTGTATACGAGGTAATACAAATGGAGCAATTAGACGGATATAGAACTGGCGGTACAATTCATATTGTTGTAAACAACCAAGTTGGATTTACTACGAACTATTTAGACGCCCGTTCAAGTACTTATTGTACTGATGTAGGTAAAACTACTTTAAGCCCTGTATTTCATGTTAATGGTGATGATGTTGAAGCAGTAGCTCAAACATTTTTAATAGCATTGGAATACAGACAACGTTTCCACAGAGATATTTTCATCGATATTTTGTGTTACAGAAAATATGGACACAACGAAGGAGATGAACCTAAATTCACGCAACCTAAATTATATAAGGCGCTAGCATCACACCCCTCTCCCCTTGAGATTTATGAAAAAGAGCTAATTGATCAGGGTGTTATTACAACGGAGGATGCTAAGAGACTTTCTTCGGAACTTACAAGCACATTAGATGAGCGATTTGATGCGTCGAAGAAAAAAGAAAAGGTAAATGTAACCAACTTCTTGGGTGATTTATGGGATGGTATTGATTATTCCAGACCAGAAGATTTTGAAAAATCACCAAATACCGGAGTATCGAAAGATAAACTGATTAAACTGGGTCAAAAATTAGCCACTTTACCAGAAGGTAAAAAAATCTTTAGAAAGGTTCATAAGCTGTTTAAAGACCGTTTAAACATGCTTGAAAAGGATCAATTAGATTGGGGAATGGCTGAAATGATGGCTTACGCTTCCTTATTAGCTGAAGGTCATCCAGTTCGAATTTCCGGTCAAGATGTGGAAAGAGGAACTTTCTCTCACCGTCATGCTGTAGTTAAAACAGAAGATGATGAAGAGGAAATAATTACATTGAATTTGCTGCAAGAAGACCAAGCTAAAATGACGATTTACAATTCCTTGTTGTCTGAATACGGCGTACTTGGGTTTGACTATGGTTATTCTTTAGCCGCTCCAAATGGATTAACTATTTGGGAGGCACAGTTTGGAGACTTCATGAATGGTGCCCAAATTATGATAGACCAATTCATCACCGCAGGAGAAGATAAATGGAATGTTCAATCTGGACTTGTTATGTTATTGCCTCACGGTTATGAAGGACAAGGAGCAGAGCATTCTTCGGCGCGACTAGAACGTTTTTTACAAGCTTGTGGAGACTATAATATTCAGGTAGTAAATTCAACTACTCCAGCTAATCATTTTCACGCTTTACGTAGACAATTGAAACGTAATTTTAGAAAACCGATGGTTGTTTTCTCACCGAAAATGTTATTACGTTATCCAAAAGCAGTATCGTCTGTAAACGATTTAGCCACTGGAGGTTTCCAAGAGGTTATTGATGACCCTAAAAACATTCATAAGACTGCTAAAACAGTAGTATTATGCTCTGGAAAGGTTTATTATGATTTCATCGAGGAAGCTGAAAAAAGGGAAGTGAAGGATATGGCCTTTGTACGAGTAGAACAACTCTATCCATTACCTAAAAATCAAATAGATGCAATTTTAGCTAAATATAAAAATGCTGATCATATTATTTGGGGTCAAGAGGAACCGGAAAATATGGGAGCTTGGAC
>SKHH01000092.1 GCA_007117055.1 Lishizhenia sp.
ATTTTAGCACCAATTATGGCTAGTACACCCAATACGATTTCCAGAATACAAATCACAATACTAAAAGCTAGCGCATAATCAATTAAAAACTCGAGTGAAAAAGTTTCCCATCCCAGCAAATCTTTTACCCGATATGCTAATGCTCCATCCTCAAAATACTCTTCTAATTTGTAAGCAAATCCTTTAGGGTCGTTTGCTTTGATAAGACCAGAGACGATAAATAAACCACCCACGAAAACCCTTGAAAAATAAGAAAACATTATCCATCCTTGAAACACAAAGACGCCTGCAAGACCTGCAATAAACACAAGATATCCTATCAGTTTTAGGAGAAAGGAATTGTCTTCAAACGATTCGTGATAACCGAATAGCAAAAATGTTAATCCTACTAAATTCACAAGAATAAAAAGTACGTTCAACACAAAAGATTTTCCAGTAATATTAACAGGTAATAACTTCATAATATTCTAATTAGGATTTTTCAAATTTTGTTCCTCTAGGTGTATTAGTGAAAAAACAGCATAGTTCAGCATATCAAAATAATTCCCCTCTACGCCTTCACTAGCAACCGTTTTTCCTTTGTTATCTTCAATTTGTTTAATGCGCAATATTTTAGTTAAAATCAAATCTGTAAGAGAGTTAATTCGCATATCTCGCCATGCCTCACCATAATCATGATTTTTTTTCTGCATTAACACAAAAGCCTTTTCAGCATATGTTGCGTACAACTCAGATGCTTGTTCATGCGATAATTCTATGGGCAGACTATCTTTCTGATCCACTTGAATAAGCGCCATGATACAGTAATTTACGATTGCCATGAATTCTCCTTCAACTGACTCTCCCACTTTATTCTCTCCTGTTTCCTGAATAGTTCTTATGCGTTGCGCTTTAATAAACAATTGATCTGTTAAAGAACTTGGGCGCAGAATTCTCCAGGAGGTACCATAATCCATGGTTTTCTTTTCAAAAACCTCACGGCAATTCGCTATTATCTTTGTATATTGCTCCTCTGTTTGAGTCATAATTTTTAAACACATAAAAATGGAGGTGAAAGATAATAAAATAGAACTAAATTACACCTTAAAATTAAAGGATAAATTATGGAAAATTGATTCTCCTAAAATTATGGGAATCATCAATGTTACTCCTGATTCATTTTTTTCTAATAGTCGCAACACTCATTTCGAACAAAGTAAACGCAACATTGAGCAGATGATTAACCAAAAAGTTGACATTATAGATGTCGGCGGAATAAGTACTCGACCGGGAGCGAATCTTTTAGATTCAGAAACAGAGTTAAACAGAGTACTTCCTGTAATAGAATGGATTTCTACTAATTATCCAGAACAAATCATAAGTGTGGATACGTTTCGATCAGAGATAGCTCAACATGCGATTCATACTGGCGCTCATATTGTGAATGACGTATATGGAGGAAGGTATGACAAGAACATGTTTGAAACCGTTGGTAAATTAGGGGTTCCCTATATTCTCATGCATTCAAGAGGAGATTCTACCAACATGCAAAACCTTACCAATTACAGTTCATTGATTAGTGACATGACCGTAGAGATAAGTGAAACCGTTCAAAAATTAAATGAAAACAATGTTTACGACATCATAATTGACCCTGGATTTGGTTTTGCAAAAACACTAAATCAGAATTATAAACTGCTCAAAGAATTGAGTCATTTTCAATTATTCAATCTTCCAATTCTAGCGGGTCTTTCAAGAAAATCAATGATTTATAAACTTCTGAACTCTCAACCTGAAGATGCCCTTACCGGTACGAGCGTATTAAATTACATTGCATTAGAAAAAGGAGCTGCAATTCTTCGAGTACATGATGTTAAAGAAGCGAAAGAGGTTAAAATACTTTATCAAAAAATGAGTGAAGTAGATCTATAGTATTTAATCACGCTCTGTTTTAACTTCCAATTCGTATCCCAGTTCTAAACCGTGGAAAAATACTACCGGGAGTATTGATTGATTCATCAATTAACAAATTATTCCATCTGAACTCCGAAAAGAAAACTATTTTATTCAGTCCTAATCTGAATAAAAAGCCATAATCATAGTCGTTAAACATGTCTAACTCCCTAACTATTAAGTCTGCTTTTCTGGTAGAAAACGCTCCTTCGTGAACGGCATATCGTTGGGACTCTGCAAAATTCCAATTGACGAATCCTCCTAAGTCAATAAAATTACCTAAATGATTACCTCGTCGCTTATTAACATTTATCCTAAACCATGGAGCAATACCAAATCTATTTACACTAAACCATTCTCTATTAAAATCAATACTTGTAATAGGGATTGGAGTCACACTTCCCAGTTCACCTAATCGATACGATTGTGAGCTAAAATACAAATCACTACCAAGCGCAAAGAAATGATTCAATTTAAATTTGTAATACATACCAATATCAAAACTTCCACCGCCCCAAAATTCTGTATCAATCACTTTTTCATATTCGTTATCAATAGGTGCGTCAAAAGCAAATGCAAATGAAATGTAACCCCCAACATAATGTGTTTTATTTGGACCAAAATCGTTTTTGTAAATCCGTATATTTTGTTTTTGAACATCTACAGACATTACAGAAACTTGAGCAGAAAGTTTCTGATTCAATAGAAAACTATTTATGCTCGCCAGTAGAACGAATATATAAATGGACTTTTTCATACTAAAATTGTTTTTCATACATGTTACCACGATAATAGCAACGTAATATCTTTCCTTTAATCTTTGCTTTATCCCACTTCATGATATATTCATCAGGATTTCTTAACTGAATAACATGGTACTCACGAAGCTGATGATCTTTACTTTCTGTATGCCAATAAAAAAATGGTGGGATTTCCATTAAGGGAACGGAAGAATGGGTTCTATACTCACTATCATCAGGATGTTTAAAGTAACCTCCCCCTTCTATATTAAAAGTACCAAAATGAGGAACAAAGTAATTAGGCAAAATATAAGCGAATACCTCATCTTCTCCTTCGACAATATGAATCGGGTTTTCACCCGAAGGAGCAATCGTATCAAAAAAAGCGGCTGCTTGCGGTACTCCAAAGCCATGCGCGTAATCAAAATAGGGAAATAGATGACCGCTTTTACACATTTCATCAAACACCTCCATCACTTTCAACTCTTGATTCGCACCCCAAAAAGCAGCAGCAAAACCAGCAACTAAAGGAGAAGAAAAAGAAGTTCCTTGTGTACTTTCGTAACCATTTTTTCCTTGTGCAATAACACTACTTACAGCCGTCACATTTGGTTTCATTCTTCCATCCGCTGTAGGTCCATAGGACCCGAATTCAGTATGCATTCCTGTCCAAGGGTTAAAACCTCCTACTGTCAATACACTGTCAGCATCAGCTGGCGCTCCAATAATTTTCCAATCTCCTGAACCTTCATTACCCGCACTATTTACAACTAACATTCCTTTTTTCGCAGCTTTATTTGCCGCTCGCGAAACAAGCGAAGACTTGCCGTCCATTTGATTTTGAAAATACCTTTTGTTTGTATACCCCAGAGAACTGTTGATTACGTGCGCACCGTTTTTATCTGCCCACTCTGCTGCCATTACCCAGCCTTCTTCTTCCGAAAACTTTTCAAAAGTAGCTCTTTCCGTTCGAGCTAAAAGGAACTCTGCATCCGTCGCAAACCCCATCGGAATACCTTTATACATTCCTGCCACACAGGAGAAAGTCATCGTTCCATGAGCATTAAAACGGTATACTTCTGGATTATTTTTTACAAAATCAAAAGTCGCTTTGATACCATTTCGTTCACGTATATGTTCAAAAGCATCTAGTATATCAACATTTGGAAAACCAGCATCAAAAATTGCAATACGCATTCCTTTGCCCTTCCAGTTATTTTCTCTCATTTTTGAAATCCCCATCAATTCGGTTTGAGACTTCACCAAATTGATATACGCATTATTAGTTCCATTATCTAAGGCCTCAAGTAGATGATCAACCTCATTACGATGCGCTAACTGAACATTCGATTCTATTGACTCTATTTCTTTCACACAAGGTAAGTTTTTCACCTTATCAATTTGTTCTTCAGAAGCGAATACGCAAATTGCATTAAACCATCGCGAATGTCCCTTTATGCTATCCACTACATTTTCTACAAAGGAGATATAGTCCTCACGCAGTGGCAAATCAGAATTATCATACAACGGAAGGTTTTGCTTTTTTCTGCGCTCAATTGCTAAAGGATCAAAATACGCATAAGGATCAAACTCTACCCCTTCTTTATCCGTAAAAAACACCCAATACTTATTCATTTCTTGAGTATTTCCTTCAAAGTAAAGTATAGCAAAAATTAGTAGCGCTACATATTTAATGTGTTTCATAAATCATTCATTTAAACGGTCAATACACTGATGTTTATTCAAAAATCAAAACAAACATCAATACACCTCATATTCTACGCATCATTCTCCGATAACTATTAATTTACTGGGTAGACTAGCGTTCTGGTTCTTCACAAAAATGATAAAAAAAAGAATAACCACGGTAAATATAACTAAAAAACAAACAGCTAAAGGCTAACGTATATCACAAAACACTTCTAAACAAAAAAAACATTGGGATAATCACTTGTATTTTTCAGCAAAGCATCCACCATCAAGGTTTAGATAACTTTACCCAAGACTCCAAGAATTTTTAAGGTTATGTACCTCTTGTTGTAAAGCTCTAATTGTTTTAGAAATATCATTTTCTGGTAATTGAAAATCGGGTAAGTCATGAGAAATATAATTTATAAACTTCCAAACTTCAATAATGTCATTTACCTTAACCAAATAAGGAGCGTATATAGGATTTGTTGAGCTCAATTGAAATACATCACCTTTCCCTTGAACACGATGAATAATTTTAAATACGATCCCTTCATCTTTGGTAACAACAATGTATGGTTTTCCGTCCCGAATCGTTTCCCAATTTTGAACATATTCACCGATTACATGTGAACCTTCCGATACAGGTGGCATACTGTCTCCAGAAATTGG
>SKHH01000241.1 GCA_007117055.1 Lishizhenia sp.
GGAACTGTAAGTGAAACGATTAGTGAAACTTTTATAATTGACACCGACACTGATACTGAAATTCATGAGGTGACTTACAGTCAAGGACAACTAAGACTTACTGTAAATAGTACCTTCAACCACAATGTTAATGCGACGGTAGTATTCCCAACCATGTTGAAAAACGGTGCGCCAGTTGAGTTTGAATTAAATTTAACAGGTGCTTCAAACGAGGTAAATACGATTGACTTGGAGGGAGTGGTGGTCGATTTCACAGTAAATGGAACTACCACCAACACGTTTGAAGTAGTATCAGAAATTGAAGTAACCGGTACAGGTGGTCCAATTTCAGGAAATGAAAGAATTGATGTGGACCTGGAATTATTAAATATTGATTTCTTATCTGTATTTGGGTATTATGGTCAAGTGGGCAAACCGATTCAAGATTCTATTTTACTAAGAGTTTTTGAGGAGGTTAGAGATGGATTTTTTCAATTTACTGATCCAAAAGTATATTTAGAACTTCAAAGTTCTTTTGGAATCCCGATGAATGTTGATTTGGATGAGTTAAAAACTATTGTAACTCAAACTGGAGAAGATTTACCTCTACAAGGTTACCCTACTCCTATACAGGTAAATAGCCCGTCTAATTTGGGTGATATAGCAACAACATTAATTCAATTGGATAAAACCAATACTTCGAATATAGAAACGATTGTAACTCCTACTCCTAAGTTCTTTTATTACGATGCCACTGTAAACTTGAACCCTATGGGACCAACCAATAATTTAAACTTTGTAAAAAACACAAGCGAGTTGATTTTGAAGGGTGAAGTTGAACTGCCTCTAGAAGGTTTTGCTTATGGTTTTTCGCTCAGAGACACATTTGATTTTGATGTAGGAACTGACTTAGAGGAGGCTGATGCGATTGATTATGTAATGTTTCGCTTAAACATTGACAATGGATTCCCAGTTGATATTGATGCTCAAGTAGTTTTTATGGATGAAAATTATAATACGGTCTTTACAGCGTTTGATGACCAAGAAGATATTGCGCTTTCAGCTCTTACAGATAACACAGGAAAGGTAACACAATCTACCAAGAAAATTACAGATATTTTGTTGGATAGAGATAAAATTGAGTTACTCGATCAAGTTGTTTATTTTGAGTTAATCGGTTTTGGAGAAACAAAAAATGGACCTGCGGAAGAAATTGTAAAAATATTTGATGATTACAAAATCAATATGCGTCTTGGTGTGCAAATTGAAGGAAGACAATCGTTTTAATCTAACTTAGTAGTTGAATCATGAATTTTATTTTTAAGACCTTAGTTATTGTTCTATTAGGAAGTAGTACTCTTCCGCTTAGTGCACAACGAAATTTCACATTGTATCATTTAGAGGGAACCCCTCAAACACATATAATGAACCCTTCATTTCGACCCTCTTCAACGGTAAATGTTTCCTTTCCTTTAGGTATGCAGAGTGTAGGTGTTTCACACAGTGGTTTTGCAATTAATGATTTACTGCATGAGCGTCCACAAGATGATTCATTAGAAATTCGACCAAGAGAGGCTATTGATGCTATGCGCGATTTGAATCACATTAACATCGATATGATGAATGAGATTTTTGGTTTTGGTTTTCGTATTAAACAAAATTATTTCTCTTTTTCGGCTGTAAATCGTATGCAGTTCAATTTTCTCTATCCAAGAGATTTATTTGAATTAGCGTTGGAAGGAAATGGTCGCGAACTATTGGGAGAAAGAGCTTCTTTTGATGGATTAGGTGTGAATTTCAATAGTTACGTTGAGTATAACTTTGGATACAACCGTATTTTCAATGATAGCTTGATGATAGGGGCGAGAGTTAAATTGTTATCTGGAATTGCTAATTTAAATACTTCCAGGAGTGTACTGGGTTTACACACAGACAGTGAGACTTTTGATATTACGGTGGATGGATCTATGAGAGTCAACACTTCTAATCTTGCACAGTTTTTTGATGAGGATGGAGATGGGGAAGTCCCGTATCAATACGCATATAATTTTTCCAATCGTGGTATTGGTATAGATGCTGGTGTGAGTTATGTGATGACGGATAAATTGCTTTTGTCTGCAAGTGTAAACGATTTAGGTTTTATTAACTGGACGTCGAATACGCGTAATTTTGTCTCGAATGACGTGAACTATACCTTTCAAGGAGTGGACATAAATGGCTTTTTGAAAGACAGTTTAGATGTGTTTGATCAATTAGCCGATAGCTTAGTGAATGTGTTTTCACAAACGGATAACACGGATTCATATCGTACAAGTTTATATACTCGTTTTTATATTGGGGGCAGGTATCAGTTGACCGATTGGTTAGGTGCAACAGGGCTGCTTTACAACGAAATTGTTAACCGACGCTATAGAGCAGGTTTGCACGTTGGGTTAAATGCTAAATTGGGACAGTGGTTAAGTGCCTCTGTTAATTATGGGTATTATGGTAGATCTTGGTCGAATATTGGTTTTGGATTAAGTTTGAGAGGAGGTCCAATACAATATTTTATTGGCGTGGATAATATAATGGTCGCTATGAATCCAGCGGGTGCTAAAAACGCACACCTTACAACTGGCTTAACACTTATGTTTGGAAAACCAGATAAGGAGAAAACACCGGGAAGCTTGAAGTTTATGTAGAAGACCTTTGTTTATTATAACTGGAGAAGCATATAGTAATTACAGGTAAAGTGGCCAGAATCACCCATTGGTTCATTAATTTTCCGAAAGCCTTTTTTTTGGTATAAGGAAATAGCCTCTTTTAAACTGGGGAAAGACTCTAAATAGAGTTGTGTATAGCCTAATTTTTTTGAAGTATTTATGCATTGTTCAACAAGTTGCTGTCCTATCCTGAATCCGCGGAATTCTTTTTTGACATAAAGTTTTACTAATTCAGCTGTTTGTTCTGGTAGTTTTTCCGTTGGAAATATGCCACAACCACCTACTACTTCGTCATGATTAACTGCAATCCAATAAGTAGCGTTTTTTGGTTGAAACAACCCGTGCAAATCGTCTGTGGTGGGGTCTGTATATACTGTTCCTGGAAGGTTGAGTTGATATTCTTCAAGTGAGTCTCTAATGATCTTCGCAATAATGGCATTGTCAGAGGCTTGAATTTTTCGCAGTAATATCTTACTTTTTTTATTGCTTAACATCGTATTTTTTGAAATATGAGGATGGAATACTTAGTTCATTTGGGTTTTCTTCTTCTTCGTTCTTAAAATACTCCAAAATAGCTTCCTTAATAAAATGTTGTTGTTGACGCTCATCAAGCGGCGGCAACTCTTGTATTAGTTCGAAGTGCGGCCAGTTGTCTTTATCACGCCCCTTTAATTTATAAAAGCCATAGGGCTCTAAAATTGTGCATATTGCAACGTGTAATAATTCAGTTTTTTCTTGTTTAGAAAACTTTTTGTAACCGGTTCCAAGTTCCTGAACGCCTATTAAAAAAAGAATAGCTTGACTGTCTAATCCTGACCCAAAATTGTCTTCAAGCCGCTTAAGTAATTCTTGAAATTTTATTTCTACTGCATAATCCATGTTGCAAATTTAAGGTTTATATACATATTAATGATTTTAATCACTCCTTATTTAGAATGATTTTAAATTAAATATTTTTTGTTCGAAATTGTCATAAAACTGTCATGTAATTGGGTTAATCTACTAATTTTGCTTGCGACAAAAAGCGCTATATAGCGTAAGGATTTAAGAAAATTTAAATGAAAATGTCTAAAATTCAGATGTTTAAGAGTAGAGCAAGTTGGCTAAGTGGTATCTTTATTACGCTTTTTCTTGCAAGTTTTTTAACGGCTTATGGTCAAGATGGAGAGGCTTTGTTTAAGTCTCAATGTGCAACTTGTCACCAGCCGCATCGAGATGGAACTGGTCCCAAACTTTTCGAAGTTCGCCAGAAATGGGAGAACGGAGGTGCTCAGGAAGGTTCTTTGAATCAGTGGGTGCGAAACTGGCAAGTAGCGGCAGCAAATGACCCGTATGCCATGGAGGTTTCTCAATGGGCGCCTACTGCAATGTCGTTGTTTCCTTCATTGACCGATGAGGATATCGACGCTATTTTTGATTACGTGGATGCGCAACCTTTACCAGGTGCGACAGCTGATGCAGGTGGTTCTGGTGGGGCTCAAACAGTTTCTGTTCAAGAAGAGTCTGATTTAGGTTGGGTTTGGATTTTATTAGCTGTAATATTTGTTGTTATCATTCTTTCTGTGGGAGGGGTGAGAAGACAACTTGTTAATTTGAATGCTCCTGACGGTAAAGAGCCTAAAACTTACGGAGAGGAAATCAAAGAGTTAGTTTGGAAATACAAGAAAACAGTAGGTGTTGGTGTTTTAGTGCTTGTAATGGGGGTGATAGTATCTTTGTTTTTAGTACTTTACGATATCGGTGTTGTGACAGCTTACCAGCCTTCGCAGCCTATTGAATTTCCTCACAGTGTTCACGCTGGAGAAAATGGGATCGATTGTAAATACTGTCATAATTCTGTAGAAAAATCAAAATCAGCGGGTATTCCTACAGTTAATGTGTGTATGAACTGTCACAAGCAGGTTCAAGGAGATTCTGATGATGACATAGAGCAAATTTCTAAAATATACAAAGCTGCTGGTTTTTCTCCAGAAGGTGGAGGTCAGTACTCAGGAGAGACAGAAAACATTGTGTGGAATAAAGTTCATGCTTTACCTGATCATGTGTTTTTCAGTCACGCACAGCACGTTGCAGTAGGCGGGATTGATTGTGCGCAGTGTCACGGTGATATGACAAAACAGAAAGAGCTTCCACGAGTTGTTCCTGTTGAGGAACTTAATGAAATAGAAGGTAATATTCAGTTGACGAAACCGACTTTAACAATGGGTTGGTGTATTGAATGTCACCATGAGAAAGGTATTTCAAGTGGGCCAATGACGAATAAAGGTGGGTACTATGAAGAAATCCACAAGCGTTTAATTGAGAATGATATTTCTTTGTATGAGAAGTACATTGAAGACGGTAAAGTAACCGTAAGTGAACTTGGAGGATGGGAGTGTGCAAAATGTCACTACTAGAATTTAATGTTAGATATTAGCTTTTAAGAAAATGACAATGAACAGAAAATATTGGAAAGGATTGGAGGAGCTTCATGAGACCCCATCTTTTGTAGAACAAAGAGACCAAGAATTTATGCAGGACTCTTCTGTAGATGAATTTCTTGGTGATGATAATTTAAAGGAAACTTCTACTGCAAGACGTGACTTTTTGAAATTTCTTGGGTTTAGTGTTGCTGCTGCTACTGTTGCAGCTTGTGAGGCTCCTGTAGTGAAAGCTGTGCCCTATGTAAATAAACCAGAGGACGTGATTCCTGGAAAAGCTACTTGGTATGCATCTACTTACTATGATGGATTGTCTTATGCAAACATTTTAGTTAAAACAAGAGAGGGTCGCCCAATTTTCATTAAGGGGAATAAAGATCATGGTCTCTCAAAAGGAGCTGTAAATCCTCAGATTCTAGCTTCTGTTCTATCGTTATATGATGGAGAGCGCCTTCCGAATGCCATGAAAAATGGTGAGGGAATTCAAACGGCAGATGCAGATAGAGAAATTATTGCTGAATTAAATAAAATTAAAGCGAAAAAGGGTAAAGTTGTTTTAGTTTCTAAAACATTAGCCTCTCCTTCGTCTTATGCAGCGGTTGATAAATTTAAGTCATTCATTGAAGGAGAGACTAACTTAGATGAAGAATCAGTAAATGCTGGGGCTTCTTTTGATCATATTCAGTATGATCCTGTCTCGTATCAAGGTATTAGAAAAGCAAATGAAAAGTCTTTTGGTGATGCTATTATCCCGGACTATGATTTTTCGAAAGCAAAAACAATTGTAAGTTTTTCAGCTGACTTCTTAAATTCTTGGTTGTTACCAACTCAATTTACTTCACAATACATTACAAGGAGAAATCCAGATGGAGATTGGATGTCAAAGCATTATCAGTTTGAATCTAATATGTCTGTTACAGGCTCAAATGCTGATACGCGTTTTATGTTAAAACCATCTGAAGAAGCGGGTGTTATTGCTAAGCTTATTCAATTAGTAGGTGGTTCAGCTTCGGGTGTTAAAGCAGAACTTCCAGCTTCAGTTACTGAAGAGGCATTAGCTGAAGTAGCATCGCATTTGAAAAAAGGTAACGGTCTTGTTGTTGCGGGTTCAAATAATGTTGCTGTTCAAATTTTAGTGAATAAACTAAATCATATTATAGGAGCTTATAACTCAATTATCAATGTGAATAATCCAATTCAATTATTTCAATCGGAAGATGATAAAATGATGAAATTGGTGAATGACCTTACAAAAGGTAAAGCACCTGATGCAGTTCTTTTTTACGATGTTAATCCGATTTATTCAGCGCCTAAAGGTCATTTAATCGCAGAAATGTTGTCTAAGGTTAGTTTGACTGTTTCTTTTTCTGGTTTTGCAGATGAAACAGCGTCAAATTGTACTTATATCCTACCGAGTCATCATGCGTTGGAGGCTTGGAATGATTTTGCTCCTAAGGCAAATGAATACGCTATTGCGCAACCTACTATTCGCCCATTGTTTAGCACAGTTTCTGTTCAAGAGACTTTGTTGGTTTGGGCTGGTAAAGCACAACGTCAAGGTAAAGACTCACGTGTGTTTTATGATTTTATGAGAGAAACTTGGGCGGAAAATGGTTATAATGAGTCAGAGTTCACAGATTTTGATACATATTTTAATACCGTAATTCATAATAGTGTACTTACTTTAGATGCAAAAGCTGCATCAGTCCCGTCTTTCAATGATTCGGCATTAAGTGGTATTGCTGGATCATTGCCTAAAGGGGGTGATTTAGAAGTAGTGTTGTATCAAAAAGCTGGTATTGGTATTGGAGATCAGGCTGGAAACCCTTGGTTACAAGAGATGCCAGATCCTATTTCTAAGGTTACATGGGATAATTACTTTACCATGAACCCAAACACGATGAAAGAGGAGGGGTACAATTTGACCATTGATCAGGAGCATGGCTGTACGATGGCGGCTGTAACTGTTGGAGATGTAACATTGAACTTGCCAGTTTATCCATCTCCGGGTCAAGCGCTTGGTACGATTGGTGTAGCATTAGGTTATGGTCGCGGAGCAAATAACGAAAGAATTGGTAAAGCTGCATATCACACAAAAGAGTACGGTGGTCACGATACAAATGACGAAGGTTTACGAAAAGTAATTGGAGAGAATGCATTTAAGTTTGTAAGCACAGACAATGGCGTTATGGAATATGTATGTGCTGGTTCTATTGCTAATATGGGTCATACTTATCCAATAGCAACTACTCAAATTCACCAAACGGTGATGGGTAGGAATTCCATTATTCGTGAAACTACATTAGATATTTATGCTTCAAAATCGAAAGATGCGTATAACCCGGATTGGAAATTGATGAAAATCGATGATAAAGGGGATCACGTTTATGCAGATTTAGAAGAATTTGATTTATGGGATAAACATCCGGTAGAGCATGTAGGTCATAGATGGGGAATGACCATCGATTTAAGCTCTTGTATTGGATGCGGTTCTTGTTTAATTGCATGTCAGAGTGAAAACAATGTACCTGTTGTAGGTAAGGACGAAGTAAGAAGGGGACGCGAGATGCATTGGTTACGTCTAGATCGTTATTACGCTTCTGATGAAGAATCAGCTATTGGTCAAAGAACAGATGCTGATACTTTTAGTTATGCTAAGGCTGAGTATCCAGCAGAAAACCCTAAGGTTGTTCATCAGCCGATGATGTGTCACCACTGTAATCACGCTCCATGTGAGACAGTATGTCCTGTTGCTGCTACAACTCACTCAAATGAAGGTTTGAATCAAATGACATACAATCGTTGTATTGGTACAAGATACTGTGCAAATAACTGTCCTTATAAAGTACGTCGTTTTAACTGGTTTAATTATCCTTCATACAAGAAATTTGCGGAGGTAAATCCGGCGCAAGATGATTTAGGAAGAATGGTGTTAAATCCGGACGTAACAGTTAGAACACGTGGTGTTATGGAAAAATGTTCTTTCTGTGTTCAGAAGATTCAGGAAGGTAAATTAACAGCTAAGAAAGAGCAACGTCCGGTAGTGGATGGTGATGTAACAACAGCTTGTTCTGATGCTTGTCCTACGAATGCTATTACTGTAGGAGATTGGAATGATGTTAATTCAGCAGTTAGAAAATCAGCTGATGATAAGCGTTCTTATCAAGCGTTAGAGGAGATTGGAGTTAAGCCAAACGTTTGGTACAAAGTTAAAGTTCGTAATGAAAAGAACGATGGTTTAGCGGAAATCCAAGCAGATATAGAAAAGATGAATGAGCGGATGAGTGGTCACCATGATCATGATGAAGCGCACCATTAAAATTATAAATACGAATTGTTAAAAATAGCTTGTAATGCATAAAGAAGCAGCAATTAGAGAGCCTTTAGTTTTAGGGCACAAAACGTACCACGAAATTACGGAGGACGTTTGTAGATCAATTGAGGGTAAGGCACCTCGCATGTGGTACATATTGTTTTCCATTGCAGCCATCATCGGTTTGTATGGAGTAGGGTGTATCCTTTACTTGTTAGGTACAGGTATTGGTACATGGGGACTCAACAAAACAATTGGATGGGCATGGGACATTACTAACTTCGTATGGTGGGTAGGTATTGGTCACGCTGGTACATTGATTTCGGCGGTATTACTTTTATTCCGTCAAAAATGGAGAATGGCGATTAACCGTTCTGCCGAGGCGATGACTATTTTCGCTGTATTTATGGCGGGATTATTTCCATTGATTCACATGGGTAGAATTTGGGTAGCGTATTGGGTTCTTCCATTACCAAACCAGTTTGGTTCGTTGTGGGTAAACTTTAATTCTCCTTTATTATGGGACGTTTTTGCGATTTCTACTTATTTGTCCGTATCGTTGGTATTCTGGTATATAGGTTTAATTCCTGATTTTGCAACTATTCGTGATAGAGCGAAGAAGCCTGTAGCAAAAAAAATGTATGGAATGCTTTCTTTTGGCTGGTCAGGAAGAGCAAAACATTGGAACAGATTTGAGTTAGTTTCTCTTGTGTTGGCTGGTTTGGCTACACCACTTGTATTCTCGGTTCACTCAATTGTATCCTTTGACTTCGCAACTTCAGTAATACCAGGTTGGCATACAACTATTTTTCCTCCTTATTTTGTTGCTGGTGCTGTTTTTTCAGGTTTTGCCATGGTGCAAACGCTTATGCTTGTAATGCGAAAAGCAATGAGGTTAGAAGCTTATATCCACACTAAACATGTGGAATATATGAATATTGTTATTATGGTTACGGGATCTATCGTAGGAACAGCGTATATTACGGAGTTATTTATTTCTTGGTATTCGGGTGTAGAATATGAAGCTTATGCATTTATTAACAGAGCTACGGGACCATATTGGTGGGCGTATTGGGCGATGATGACGTGTAACGTAATTTCACCTCAGTTGATGTGGTTCAAAAAATTAAGAAGAAGTTTATTGTTTACTTTTATTATTTCAATTGTGGTAAACATTGGTATGTGGTTCGAACGATTTGTTATTATCGTTACGTCGGTACACAGAGATTACCTTCCGTCTTCTTGGAGTATGTTCTACCCAACTCATATAGATATAGGAATTTTTGTTGGGACAATTGGATTGTTTTTCGTGTTTTTCTTCTTATTTACGCGTTACTTCCCAGTTCTTGCACTTAATGAGGTAAAAACAATTTTAAAGTCTTCGGGTGAGTCTTTTAAAGATGGTAAAGCTCATAGCCCTGCGTTCAGTTTGGAAGAACAGCATTTAGCTTCCAAAGGAGATAGTAATCATGATAGTAATAACGATAATTAATTAGGAAATGGCAGATACAGTTTTTTATGCGATGTATGATGACGACGATGTACTAAAGGATGGTGCAAAGAAGTTAGTTTCAAAAGGAGTAAAGGTTTCTGAAGTGTTTTCTCCATTTCCAATTCACGGTATTGATCCAATAATTGGAGTTAAAAATACAAGATTGGGTATTATGGCCTTTCTATATGGTCTAACAGGTTTAATGGTAGCCACTATAGGTATGAATTTCTTCATGATTCAGGATTGGCCTATGAATATTGGCGGTAAACCAAGTTTTAGTTATTTAGAAAACTTTTTAGCCTTTGTTCCAATTAGTTTTGAGTTTACTGTATTATGTGCGGCGCACGGTATGGCGATTACGTATTTATTAAGAAATAAAACCATTCCTGGTGTTAAGGCGGATAATCCTGACCCGAGAACAACAGACGATCGTTTTGTGATGGAACTTAGAATGTCAGAAAACAGTAAGTTTTCTGCAGATGAGCTGGAGGGCTTATTAAAGTCAACTGGTATTGTTGAATTAGATCAAAAAGAATTAAACTAGTTTGCCATGAGAAAGAAAGTAAAGGCAATATCTCAATATTTGACATTTGCAGCTTTTGGTGTTGTAATCATGTCTTCGTGTGTATCTGACCCTGATTCTTCTGGATTGGAATATACGCCTGATATGTATCGATCACCAGCTATTGAACCTTATGTTGATTATGGTGAGGTACGAGGAAAGGAAAACAAAGAAGCCAAAATGAAGCAATCTTCTATGCGTCCGCCACATTATACGATTCCTTATTATGGAACTGACGAGCATAAAATGGCGATGATGCTTCCGTATAATCGTTTAGCGAGTAGTGCTGCGAATGTTTCTCACGGTTTGTATGAGCATGAGGGTTGGAGATTGTCGAGTGAGTTAGATGCGGAATACAATAATTCAGCGGCTGATAAAAATCCAATTGCTTTATCTGAAGCGAATAAAGATGCAGTTTTTGCACGCGGTAAGAAACTATATACTTCAATGTGTGCACATTGCCATGGTGAGAAAGGGGACGGAGAAGGACCTATGGTAAAGAGTGGTGCTTATGCTGGAGTTCCGGATTATAAGAATCTGACAAATTTAGCTGATGGTCAAGTTTTCTATTCAATTTATTATGGTAAAGGTGCTATGGGTGCTCATGCCATGATGATTGATAAAGAAGAGATTTGGACATTAGTTCATTATGTGAATAAGTTCCGTTTTGATGGTTATGGCGATGAAGACGCAACAGGATCAGAAGAAGAAATAGAAGAAGCAGATGCAGAGGAAGTATCTGAAATCGAAGAATAATTAGTAAACAAGATAATTTTAGAAGGATGGAATTTCAAGTTTCGAATAAAGCCAAATTAGTAACAACTGTTTTAATGCTTGTAGGTGTTTTGTTTGCAGGTATTGGAGTTGTGCTAGCGATGGGTGAAGGAGGTCACTTAGGGCAAAAGTTTTGGGCTAATTTTTTAGTGAATAGTTTTTTCTATTTCGCAATAGGAATTAGTGCTTTGTTCTTTTTAGCATTGCAATACGCAACGGAAGCAGGATGGTTTGTTGCAGTAAAACGTGTGATAGAAGCAATAGCTGGCTCTTTGCCACACATGATGGGTTTAATGTTAATAGTATTATTAACCCTTTCATTTATGAGTGGTGGTCATGTATACATGTGGATGGATAGTGATGTTATGTTGAATAAAGATAGTCATCACTATGATGAATTGGCTGCGGGGAAATATGCATATCTTAACCTAACGTTTTTCTGGATTCGTACAATAGTTTATTTTGTTGTTTACTATTTGTTTTTAAAAGGATTCCAGAAGAGATCTTTGGAACAAGATAATAATCCGTCTGAGGCTGTCAATATCCATTTCTTAAATTACAGAAGAGGAGCATTGTTTCTAGTTTTCTTTGCTGTTTTCAGCTCAACGAGTGCTTGGGATTGGATCATGTCAATTGACGTTCACTGGTTCTCTACTCTTTTTGGATGGTACATTTTTGCAGGTGCTTGGTGTAGTGCAATGGTTGTGATGGTGCTGATGACGCTTTATTTGAAAAAATTAGGTTATTTACCCAAAGTTAATGATTCTCATATTCATGATTTAGGTAAGTGGACGTTCGCAACATCTTTCTTGTGGTCCTACATGTGGTTTTCACAGTATATGTTGATATGGTATGCAAATATCCCTGAAGAGACAACTTATTATATAATGCGTATAGAGAATTACAAACTGGTTTATTTCGGAATGTTCTTTATAAATTTTGTTTTCCCTATGTTAATTTTGATGTCGAGAGATGCGAAGAGAAACGCTGGAATTTTAACGGTTGTTGGTCTAATCATCTTGGTTGGTCATTGGCTTGACGTTTGGGTTATGGTAATGGGTGGTTCTATGGGGCCAACTGCTTCTTTTGGTCCAATGGAATTAGGATTAGGTTTGTTGTTCTTAGGATTCTTCACAAGAGTTATTTTAGTGAATTTAACAAAAGCTTCATTGACACCAAAGCACGACCCATTTTTGGAGGAGTCTTTGCATCACGAGATTTAATTTTAGAATAGTAATACAAGTATAATTATAGAGACATGGGTAGTAAATTGATAATTCTATTAGTAATTGTTTTAGGCGTTATCGCAATTGCACAGTTGGTTCGTGTGAATGAGTTAACAGCGAAACATACCAACAGAAAAGACAGTGATGTTCCTCACCGTGACAACATTTTGAATGCAAATTTAATGTTGGTGTTTATGATTGCGTTTTATGCGTCTTTCATCTGGTTAATGTTGAAATATGGCTTTACAGGTTTAGGACCAGCGGCTTCAACACACGGAGTAGAAACAGATTGGTTATTAAATCTTAATTTCGTAATAATTATTGCAGTATTTTTCCTCACAAATACATTGTTGTTTGTGTTTGCATGGAAGTACGTTAAGCGTCCAGGAGTAAAGGCGTATTTCTATCCGCACAACAATAAGTTGGAAATGGTTTGGACAGTAATTCCTGCTGCGGTTCTTGCTGTAATTATTATTTTAGGTTTAAGATCCTGGAATGAAATTACTTCGGAGGCGTCACCTGAAGCTGAGAATGTGGAAATATATAGTTATCAATTTGGTTGGACAGCAAGATACTCTGGTATGGACAATGTATTGGGTGATTTTGATTACAAATTGACGACAGCGGACAATCAGTATGGAATCGTGACTAGAGCAAACATTGAAAATGCTTTACATATGATGCGTGTTGGAGGTCCTGGAGAAGAAGGTATTCAATTAATTGAGCAACGATTGAATGATGAAACACGGGTTATTGCTAGACAAGATCGTAAGAGCTTGGAAAAAAACTTAGGTAGAAAACAGCGTATGGTTCGTTTATTAGAGCAGATAGAGGCAACATATAATGACTCATTGGATGCCTATGCAAATAATGACATAATTGTTCCTGATAGCTTATTCTTGTTGAAAGGGCAAAACTATAATTTCTCTTTTAGATCTAAAGATGTTATTCACAGTGCTTATTTCCCTCATTTTAGAGCTCAAATGAATACGGTGCCAGGAATGACAACTTACTTCAAATTTCAACCAATTTATACAACTAATGAAATGAGAGATAAGATGAACAATTCAAACTTTGAATATATATTGTTGTGTAATAAAATTTGTGGTGGTTCTCACTACAAAATGAAAATGGCTGTCAAAGTATTAGGTCCTGAGGATTATTTGAATTGGCAGAAAACCAAAATGACATATGATGGTTCACCATGGTTGGATTTTTCAGATGCTGAAAGAGCTACCAAAGAAGCGGAATTATTAGAGAAGTATCAAGCAATAGCGGCTTCTGTAGAAGGTTAAGTAGTATAATTAGACATTAAGTAAATTAAAATAGAATAAAATGGCAGCAGTAGCGCACGATGGACATCACGATCACGATCATCACGAAGAAAGTTTTGTGTCAAAGTATATCTTTAGCCAAGACCACAAGATGATTGGTAAGCAGTTTTTATTAACTGCTACTTTTATGGGACTTGTAGCCATGATGCTTTCGATATTTTTTCGAATTCAATTGGCTTGGCCTGGAGAGTCTTCGGATTTTCTGAATTTATTTTTAGGAGATCGATGGGCTCCGGATGGAGTTTTGAATCAAGATATGTACTTGGGATTAGTTACGATTCATGGTACGATTATGGTCTTCTTCTTATTAACTGGTGGTTTATCTGGAACCTTTTCTAACTTATTAATTCCATTACAAATTGGAGCGAGAGATATGGCTTCAGGATTCTTAAACATGCTTTCTTTTTGGATGTTTTTCTTGTCCTCTATCATTATGTTTATCTCGTTGTTTGTTGAATCGGGTCCTGCGATGTCTGGTTGGACAATTTACCCTCCACTTTCTGCATTACCCCAAGCGGTCTCTGGTTCGGGAATGGGTATGAATCTTTGGTTGACGTCAATGGCGATTTTCATTGCTTCTTCTTTAATTGGTTCTTTGAATTATATCGTTACCGTAATTAACCTTAGAACGAAAGGAATGAGCATGACAAGAATGCCATTAACGATTTGGGCGTTTTTAGTTACAGCTATCTTAGGGGTTTTGTCTTTCCCTGTTTTACTTTCTGCTGTACTTTTATTAATTATGGACAGAACCATGGGAACATCGTTCTATCTTAGTGAAATTATTGTAGGAGGTGAAATGTTGGATAATGTGGGAGGTTCTCCAATTTTGTATCAGCATTTGTTTTGGTTCTTAGGTCACCCTGAGGTATATATTGTATTGTTACCAGCATTAGGTTTAAGTTCAGAAATTATTTCAACTAATTCACGTAAACCTATCTTTGGTTACCGTGCGATGATTGGATCGATACTCGCTATTGGATTCTTATCATTTATTGTGTGGGGTCACCACATGTTTGTTACAGGTATGAGTCCTTTCTTAGGTTCAGTATTCGTATTTACAACACTGTTGATTGCTATTCCTTCTGCGGTAAAGGTATTTAACTACTTAACCACTTTGTGGAAAGGTTCTATCGTATATACACCAGCAATGTTGTTTGCTGTTGGTCTCGTTTCTACATTTATTACGGGTGGTGTTACTGGAATTATTTTAGCAGATTCAGCTTTAGACATTGCTGTTCACGATACTTATTTTGTGGTAGCTCACTTCCATATTGTAATGGGTATGTCAGCGGTGTTTGGAATGTTTGCGGGTGTCTATCATTGGTTCCCTAAAATGTTTGGTAAGTTGATGAATAATCGTCTAGGTTATGTTCACTTCTGGATAACTATCGTAGGCGCTTACGGTGTGTTTTTCCCAATGCATTTTGTTGGACTAGCTGGAGCACCACGTAGGTATTATGATTATTCGGTTTATGAAGGTTTCAACGTCGATTCATATAATATGATGATGGATTTGAATGTGATTATTTCGGTCTTTGCAATCATTGCAGCATTTGGTCAAATAGCTTTTCTTTATAATTTCTTTTATAGCATTTTCAGAGGGCAGCGTGCTCCACAAAATCCATGGAATTCGAATACGCTTGAATGGACTACTCCTGTAGAGCATATTCATGGAAACTGGCCTGGTGAATTACCAACGGTGCACAGATGGCCGTATGACTATTCGAAGCCAGGTATGGATAAAGATTTTATTCCTCAAACAACTCCATTAATGGAGGGAGAGGAAGAACACTAATTGAATTTTGTTTTTAGTTTTAAAGTCCCTGCAAGTTTTGTAGGGACTTTTTGTCTTATATTACTTTAATATCAATAAATTTACATTCGGAAGGACGAAACGATATATGGAAGAAGAAGATTTTGATTATAGGAGTGATATAAGTTCGAAAGATGCTGAATTAGATAAGGTACTTCGTCCGAAAGTACTATCTGATTTCACAGGCCAAAAAAAGGTCGTGGATAATTTGCAAATTTTTGTAGCTGCCACGAAACAACGAAACGAACCGTTAGACCACGTATTGTTGCATGGCCCTCCTGGTTTGGGTAAAACAACTCTTGCAAACATTATTGCCAATGAATTAGGTGTTGGATTTAAAGTTACTTCTGGTCCAGTTCTCGATAAGCCAGGTGACCTTGCTGGTTTACTAACGAATTTAGAAGAAGGTGATGTTTTGTTTATTGACGAGATCCACCGTTTAAGTCCTGTTATTGAAGAATATTTGTATTCTGCAATGGAAGATTATGTTATCGATATTATGATCGATTCTGGTCCAAATGCACGCACTGTACAAATTGCGTTGAATCCTTTTACCTTAATTGGTGCAACAACTCGATCAGGTTTGCTTACAGCACCATTGCGAGCTAGGTTTGGAATAAATGCCAGATTGCAGTATTATAATGCTAAGACCTTAACATTGATAGTTGAACGTTCTAGTCATTTATTAGGTATTGTTATTTCTCCAGAGGCTGCATTTGAAATAGCAGGAAGAAGCAGAGGAACACCCCGTATAGCTAATGCTTTATTACGAAGAGTAAGAGACTTTGCTCAAATAAAGGGAGATGGCACCATAACATTAGCGATTACAAATATTGCGCTAGAGGCGCTTAATGTAGACACCAATGGATTGGATGAAATGGATAATCGCATTTTATCCACCTTGATTGATAAGTTTGCTGGAGGACCTGTGGGATTGTCAACATTGGCCACAGCTGTCGGTGAAAATGCAGGAACAATTGAAGAGGTATATGAGCCTTTCTTAATTCAAGAGGGGTTTTTAATTCGAACTCCTAGAGGGCGTAAAGTCACCCCAAAAGCCTTTGATCATTTAGGAAAAAATATGGGGCCAGTACAAGGTGGTTTGTTTTAATGAATAAAGTTCAAGTACAGAGCAATACTCAAAAAATTAAGTTGAAAGCCCAAGAGCTGGGTTTCTTTTATTGTGGTATCTCAAAAGCTACTTTTTTAGAGGAGGAAGCGCCACGTTTGGCGAATTGGCTCAAAGAAAATCGAAATGGTGAAATGAAATACATGGAAAATCATTTCGATAAACGTCTTGACCCTAGAATTCTTGTTCCTGGGGCTAAATCTGTGGTTTCACTGTTGTTAAATTATTACACAGAAAAGAAGCAAGAGGACAGTGAAGCGCCAAAAATTTCTCAATATGCCTACGGAGAAGACTATCATTTTGTTATTAAACGAAAATTAAAAACACTATACAATTATATTCACGAAGAAATAGGAGATGTAGATGGACGTGTTTTTGTTGATTCAGCCCCAGTTATGGATAAGGCATGGGCGGCAAAAAGTGGTTTAGGATGGATAGGAAAAAACACCAATTTGATTCACCCCAATCATGGCTCATTCTTTTTTATAGCCGAGTTAATTCTTGA
>SKHH01000090.1 GCA_007117055.1 Lishizhenia sp.
CCTCCAATTCCAGGAGCTCCTTTCCAATTCGCAAATGTCATTTTTGATGGGCTATCCCAAACTGTTCCTGCATCAAAGAATGGGGTCACTCCTAATGATATGTGTTGCTTCAAGAAATCAAACTCATAAAGTCTAGTTCTTAATTCTAAGTTGATTAAACCTACGGTAGGTGCCATGAACCTTGCTTCTCTGAAACCTCTAATCGAGCGATCACCTCCCAGAACCATAATTCCACCCGCTTCAGCTTGGCTGGATAAGTCCCACATTTCGATAAAGTTAATTTCTGGACCAAATACATAGCCAAATGATCCCGCAGCAGCAAATGTTATACGGTTATTTTTCTTTTCTCCCCATCTAGTTATTGTCTTGAAGTACTGACCTTGAATCATAAACTTATTGAAATTAAACTGTGAGCCTAACCATGGCGCAGAATATTCGTGAGAATATTGTAAAAATATACCTTTGGACGGATCAGGCTCAAAGTCACGTGTGTCATAAATAAGTGCTCCCGCTAACATACTTGTAAACATGTAATCGGTACTGTTATTGAAACCAGCTAAATTGTATTGTGCCCAAATTCCGTCGGCAATATCACGTTCTACTTTTGTTTGTGTGTTAAGTGCATCTACTTCTTCGCCGTCTAAATTGAAAGCTTCCTCAGCAATGCGACCACCATAGGACTGGAAAGAAGTTAGCAAGGCTTCATATCCAAACATAAAACGAAGCTTGCCATCCATAAAAATACGTTCGCCCAATAAATTATATAATTGTTCACGCTGTAAGATGTGATTTTCATGAAAGTTGGTAATGTAATTTCCATTTTCGTCTTGCACAGCTAAACCTAAGTTTTCTTCGTAATCATTTACTTTCGACCAAGTACGCATTTGCCCTGTGCGTTGGTCAACAAATGTTAGAGGATTTAATGTAGAACTCCCCATTCCCCAATACTGTGCATTAGGATCTTCCCAATACACAGCATCAGCTCTTAGCCTCCATTTTGTATCAAAAATATAGGGTGCGTCATAATTCATTTCATAACGAATACGCCCATTTTCAAAAATAAAGAACTGACCTTTTATTCTATGCCTGTATGGTGTATATTCGAAAAATGGATCATTTTTATCCTTGTTAAAATGCAAAAAGATATCGCCTCCAGCTCCAAAACCTCTAATTGGATCGAATTCAACTCTTGGCAAGCCAGTAAGGAAATTCCCTTCTTTTTTTGTATCGATTTCAAAATCATCCATTCTTTTTGTTTCATCAATATTAAAGGGAAGACTTGATTTAGTTTCAGTTTCCTGAGTTATTCCGCACACTGTTATAAGTGCTGTTAAAATGAGTAGTCTTAAATTTTTCATACCACCTTTTTTTAGTATAAGTACTTTTTGTGCAAAACTATGGGGTATGTTAAAGTATGGGTATTAGAAAACTCTTAGAATCCCAATAGATTTCTATTAATTTGAAGGAGTTGATTTTTAATTATCTTGAATAGCCTTTGCTTCTAGCAAAAGGAGGTATCCAATGAATTGTTATCAGTCACAAATGTTACTTAATTTTCAAATCAAGAAGCTTCTGATTTTCTATGTAGCCTTCCAAGTGATCACCAATATGAACAGGTCCAACTCCTTCTGGTGTTCCTGTAAAAATGAGATCTCCAATTTTTAACGTCATAAATTGTGAGGTGTAGGAAATGAGTTTGTCGATAGAGAACAACATATCCTTTGTGTTCCCTTCTTGAACGATTTCACCATTTTTTACTAAAGAAAATTTTAATTGATTAAGGTTGTAATCTTTTTTATTAAGGAACTTTTCAGCTAAAGGAGCACTATACTCAAAGGCTTTGGCAATTTCCCAAGGATGACCCTTTTCTTTGCATTGAGCTTGTAAGTCGCGAGCTGTGAAATCGATTCCTAAACTAAATTCTTGATAGTACTCATGCGCAAATTTTGCATCTATGTTTTTACCCAGTTTACAGATACGGATTACTATTTCGCATTCAAAGTGTAAATCATTGGTGAAATTTGGATAGTAAAATGGAGTACGCTTTGGAAGTAGGGCAGTATCAGGTTTCATGAAAAACATGGGTACTTTTGGTATGGCTG
Organism: Lishizhenia sp.; assembly: GCA_007117055.1. Lineage (GTDB taxonomy): Bacteria > Bacteroidota > Bacteroidia > Flavobacteriales_D > Crocinitomicaceae > CSBr16-161. The sequence goes on from SKHH01000090.1 coordinate 2,103, forward strand.
CTTTCATTTCTTTAGCGTGATTCGCATAGTTTCGACCGATACATATGATTTTCATGACTTATTTTGTTGAGAATATTAGTACTACTTCTTACTGAATTTTGATTTTAGCGCATTAAGTTTTGCATTCATATCTGCGGCTGTAGATGTGGAGTGGGAAGTGTCTTTTTTATCTTGTGTTCTGTTTGCTTTTATTTTTTCCATTTCCTTTTTTAATACCTCTTTCGTATAAAGTGGGAAATTACTATTTAGCATCCAACCATAATATCCAGGCTCTTGTTTATCTATTTCTTCAATAGTTTTTCCTTTATGTTTTCCGAAGTTATAAATTGCTTTCCCTTCTTTGTTTTTTGCGATTCTACCAGCGAAATCAATGATTTCATGCTTGGTGTTTTTGGAAAATGTAGCGAGAAACTCTGGGTTAGGTTCTAAATCGTCATATTTTTCTAGCTGTGCTAGCAATACTTCGTACGTCGCCTTTGTATCAGCCATTGCTTCATGAGCATTGTCTAAGGTCTTATTACAATAAAATTGGTATGCTGCCTCTAGGGTACGTTGCTCTTTTTTATGAAAGATATTTTGTACGTCAATGAATTTACGTTTCGAAATATCAAAATGAATATCTACTCTTAGAAATTCCTCAGCGAGCATGGGAATATCAAATTTATTGGAGTTATATCCAACAAGATCAGCATCTCCAATAAAGTTTGCGATTTCGTTAGCTAACTCTTTAAAGGTAGGTTCATTTTTTACATCCTCGTCTGTAATTCCCGTGATTTCTGAACTTTCTTTAGATATTGGAATCGTAGGGTTGATTCGTTTTACTAATTCAATAGACGTTCCGTTCGGTGAAATCTTGAGCATTCCTATTTCTATTATTCTATCTTGTGCTACATCAAGCCCGGTAGATTCTACATCAAATATTACAATAGGTTTGTTTGTATTTATTATCATTTTTTTATTGTTTGAACTACAAATTTAAGCATAATGGAAGCATTACAAAAATGTAAATAGTGATTACAATAGAACAAAAAAAAGGGTGAAAATAGTTTCACCCTTTTATAAATTGTGGATTTTTATTATTTTTTTGAATTATATATCCAAGATGATGGATCAATTGTTTCTCTCGCTTTTTCTAAAGATTGCATAGCCTCTTTGTAACTGTTAAACTCACCAACAATTACTACATGACGTCCATCTTTTTTACCAAGTAATCTTGCCTCATTAAAACCTTTGTCTTTAGCGATTTTTAACTGGCTTTCAGCGTATTCTAATCTTCTAAATACTCCAACAACTATACTATATCGGTAATCACTTTCAACAAGGAATCCTTTGGAAAACTTATCTCCTTTTTCATCCGTCATGGATTGAGTTTTTCCACTCTCTAATGATACCTTTCCTTTTAGTTCTGTGTCTTTGGATTGAATAAGTTTAACCTCATCAGCTACAGTGTTGATTCCACTTACTTTTATTTTTACAAATTGGAAAGGAAAGTATTTTTCAATGTTTCCATGATCTCCAGGTTTGTAATCTGGACCACTAACCATGGACTCTCTAACTACAATCTTAACATTTGATTCATCTTGGAAATAGTTTTTCAAAAGAATTTCCATTTCTTTTGCTCTGAGCTCTGCTAGTTTTTGGTTATCACCAAAAGTACGTGTAGGAACTTTAGAAGCAGAAGAGTAAATGTCTAATTCAATGGTTTCTCTTCCTTCATCGATTTGCTCCTTAACAGCAGTTAGAAATTCTTTCATTGCCCCATCATTCACATCTAATTGATTTCTATTGTATCCGAAGAAGTGCGTCATTGCTAAAGCATCAAAGGAAGAAATAACTTTGTTTGGATCGATAACCGTTAAGTTTTCTCGAATGAAGACAACATTTCTAAAAATCTCTTCATAGTTTTCATCACATGTTGTCTTTACATTTTCCGTATGAAAAACGTTTTCTTTATTATTATAGTGGAATGTCACTTCGTATTCTTGGCAAAGTCTTAATGCACTGATATAAGTTCCGTCAGAAGTTCTTGGGAAGTAACTTTGTTCAAACGGCACATCACAATCTAAACATTTTACTGTAAATCCGACATCTTCTGGAATTTGAGAACCGTCTGATGTATCGATTTCACCCTTCAAAATAGCGACATCAGTCACGCCAAACATGTTATTGTAAACTTCATAGACGTCTTTCATTCCGTAACCCTCATTTCTGAAAGAAGACATAACTCCTGTTAGTCCATCCGCTGTAGTTGTGTAATATAAGTCATCACCAGCAGTATTAATAGGGTAACCTAAATTACGTGGCTTTGACCAACTTCCATCAGCTTCTTCAACAGTAATGAAAATGTCAAATCCACCAATACTTTCTTCTCCATCACGAGCAAAATACAATGTTGCATTGTCCATAGCGATAAAGGGTGCGCACTCTTCGTATGGTGTATTAACTGTTTCACCTAAGTTTTCAGGTTCACCCCATTCACCATTAATTTTTTGAATGCGGTAGATATCTCTACCACCAAAACCACCTTCTCTATTCGAACTAAAGAAAACTGTATTTCCATCAGGAGTGAAAGATAAATGTGTCTCCCAAGCATCTGAATTCAACCCAGGAATATCAACTGGAACTGGATCTTTGTACATTCCATCTTCTAATTGTGAATAGAGAATGTCTCCATTTCCAATATCTCCGTCGTACACATAGATTTTACGACCATCATTTGAAACTGCTACAGTAGCGTCATTATTGTCGGCCTTACAAAAATCTAACATTTTTGGAGTCGTCCAATTTCCATCATTGTCTTTATATGAAACATAAATATCTTCTGCATACAAATTGGAAGCCGGATCACGAAAATCGATATTAGTAGAATCTTCTCGAAGTCTTCGAGATGTAAA
>SKHH01000107.1 GCA_007117055.1 Lishizhenia sp.
ATTCAGCAGGCTTTTTCCAATTATGCAATTACCGATGTCATTCATTTGGCAGCAGAATCTCACGTAGACCGTTCCATTTCTGGTCCAATGGCATTTGTCTTATCCAATGTTGTAGGTACGGTAAACCTATTGAACGTAGCAAAAGAAAAGTGGGGAACCAATCAAGATCACGTTTTTTATCACATTTCAACGGATGAAGTATATGGAAGTCTTGGTGAAGAAGGGCTATTTGAAGAAACAACTCCCTACGATCCGAGAAGCCCTTACTCTGCTTCTAAAGCAAGTTCTGATCATTTTGTTCGTGCTTATTTTCACACCTATGAATTAGCGGTTAAAATCTCCAATTGCTCCAACAATTATGGAAGTCATCAATTCCCCGAAAAACTGATTCCATTAATGATTCACAATATTCAATCCATGAAAGAATTACCCGTTTATGGGGATGGAAAAAATATTCGAGATTGGTTGTGGGTGGAAGACCATGCAAGTGCAATAGACTGTATTTTTCATGATGGGAAAATTGGTGAAACATACAACATCGGTGGTTTAAATGAGTGGACGAACATCGAACTGGTGAAAACAATTTGTACCATTTTAGATGAAAAACTCAATCGCACACCAGGAACATCCGAACAGTTAATTAAATTTGTAAAAGACCGAGCTGGACACGATAGAAGATATGCCATCGATGCAAGTAAAATTGAAAATGAATTGGGTTGGAAGCCTTCTATTGAATTTAGAGAGGGGCTAGAAAGAACCATTGCTTGGTACTTAAATAATACAGCTTGGATAGAAAATGTGACAAGTGGAGAATATAGAAGCTATTATAACGAACAATATAACCCAACCTTAAAGTAACCCTAAATTCAACAACCTATGTCTTGGATTCCATCTTTTTTAAAATCAAAAGCTAAACTCTACGGAGAAAACAAACCATTTGACTTGTCAACTCTTGCAGTGGATATGCATTCCCATTTACTACCTGGAATTGATGATGGAGCGCAGGATATAACTGAAAGCATTGCGCTTATTCAGAAAATGGAATCAATGGGATATTCAAAAATAATAACAACGCCTCATGTTATGTCTGACTTCTACAAAAATACGCCTGAAATTATTCACGCCAAATTAAAGGAAGTACAAGATGTGTTAATTCAACATAACTGCACTATTGAAATTCAAGCTGCGGCTGAATATTTTTATGATGAGTTTTTGTTAGAACAGATTTCGAGTGGAAAAGAGCTATTATATTTCGGTACAGAAAAAAAATATGTGTTATTTGAATTATCCTTCGCGCAAGAGCCAAATGGATATAAACAGCTTATTTTTGAGTTAATTCAACAGGGATATACGCCTGTTATAGCTCATTTTGAAAGATACGTTTATTTCGAACGAGATTTTCTTGAACATGCCCAAAACTTGCGTTCAAGAGGAGTTAAAATCCAATTAAATTTACTTTCACTTACGGGTCACTATGGAAGAAAAATACAGCAATTAGCCCGATTACTTGTCGATCATCAATTGGTCGACTTTGTTGCTACCGATTGCCACCGTATGGAACACCTTACACGCATTGAAGATAGTTTAAATTCGTCTTATATGCGAAAATTAGCCGATTTAAACCTACTTAATGCTAGGATTTCATCTTCTTTACAAGCGCAGTAGTAGAATGTCCTTCAACGATTGGAATTGTAATTACCTTACCTCCATTTTCGCGCACAATATCGCTACCGACAACGTATGATTTATTCAAGGGATTGGTTTCTTCGGCATTGTAATCCGCTCCCTTTACTAATACATCTGGGATTAAAGATTTAATCAAATTCTCTGGTGTATCCTCAGTAAACAGAACTACTCCGTCCACACACTCTAATGACGCTGTAACTAACGCTCTTGAGACCTCATCATTAATGGGACGTTCAGGGCCTTTATTTTGACGTTTTACACTATTATCTGAATTTAACCCAAGAATCAAAATATCTGCATAGTCAGACGCCTGAGCCAAATAAGTAACATGTCCACGGTGAAGAAGGTCAAAACAACCATTCGTAAAAGCAATACTCTTTCCGTTATCCCGAAGCTCTTTCATCCAAGCAATTGTCTCTTCTAGCGAACGTATTTTTCCTGTAATTTTCTCGAATTGATTCATGTGTTATTTTTTCTGCTCTTTACTGTAATTTTTTGGCAATAACCACAACGAAATCAATCCAAGCACTATCATTCCCATGGTTTGTGTTGTCCAAATGATCATTCCCAATGCTTTACCTATTCCAGTAGCCTCTTCACTAGATGAAAATTCATCCCCAATGTAAAATGACACTACAATTCCTACCAAATAAGGGTAAGCCCCAATTCCTCCATTGGTAAACATTATTCCAATCGTTCCTGCAATAAATCCTATTAAAATTCCTCCCAACGAAAAATTCGCTGTGGCTTCGAATGCATAAAAACAAATTCCAAAATAGGTAATGTAAAAAAACCAAATTAATACCGTTTGTATAATGAATAAAAAAGGGTGTTTGGACTGAAAAATGGACAATACCCCTGACATGATTTCTCTAAAAAATACCTTGAACTTATTTCTAAAGGTTTCTACTTTGAACCAAAGAAAAGCAAAAGCAATAAGACCACCGATTACTAAGTATACTAAAATACCCAAGACATTAACCCCCGAAGAATCTCCTTTATCTGAGTTGGGTGTTATTAAATCCTTAATCCTAAAAATATCATCGAAACTTAAAAATAACGCCAGTAAAAAAATGAGTCCGAGCATAACAAGATCAAAAACACGTTCTCCTATGATGGTTCCAAAACTTTTTGCAAATGGAATTTTATCTGTTCGATAAAGTAATGCTGCACGAGTGGCTTCCCCAGCTCTCGGGATAACAAGATTTATTAAGTAGCCAACCATCAACGCATGATAACGATGACTAAATTTTGGATAAGCATCAACAGGTTGTAGCAAGTATTTCCAACGATATGCCCGAAGTAAATGTGTACCCCAACCAATTAATAAAGAAAGTATGATCCAAAAATAGTTGGCTTCTTTGATTCCTGTAAAAAAGACTTCTTTAGTAGGCGCATCCATGGCTGAATAAAAATGCCATAACAGGTAAACTCCAACGGCAAGGGGAAGTACATATTTAATTCCTGTTAGGAGCTTTTTCATACGTTATTGGTTCTTTAAAATCATGAATCGCACCTACTATACATACGAATTAATTCACCTAATCGTCTCATAAATGCGGTCAATTAATCGCAAATATACAAATTGAAGTGTAACATTTAACAAGTAAAAAGTCAAAGCACAACTCGCTGATCCAATACTCCTTCAATCGTATCTTTTCTTTTTACTTCTTGAATAAGTACATCCCGCAATAAAACAGATAGGTCTTTTCGTTCAAAATAATGCTGTAAAAAATTCATTCGATCTCCTCCATTTGCGAGGTAATCTGTTGTAATAATGAATACAGTATCTCCAACACTTTTATCTTCGGTAAATGAAAAGGCATCGGAATGAATCGAAACGCCAGCGATCACCTCTCCCCCTGATGCCTTGAAGTATTGAATGATACTATCCATTATAGTAACAGGGCTTTTTAACACAACAATTGTGTTATCAAAAGGCATCAATTGATAAATGTCTTTTTTCAAAATCGGACCTTCAAGTAGTGGCGCTCGTAATCCACCATAATTCATCAAGCAAATACTCGGATGAGCAAAGTCAAAACTATCTCTGATAAAATCCAAAGTGATATCCGCTACAAAATTATTCAACTTCCCTTCTGGTTTCGCACGGACAAGATCAATTCTACTAAAACCAATTACTGTATACATTTCCTCTTCTAGTTCTTGCTTATACGGAGCAATTAAACGTTCTATTTTAGTATTTGAGGTGATTGTACTATCCACTTCGTTTACAGTATAATTTGCGCCAGATATGACCAGCTGCTCTTCTTCGCACGAATAAAGAAAAATAGCCATGCAAACAAAGTACAAAAAACGTGACATGCTGTTAATTAGAAATAATGAGTTGTTGGCTTGAATAAAAGTCATTGTATTTCAAAATTACAAAATAAAGTCCTTGTGCCAATAAACGGGTATCAAGAGAGGTAAAGTCCGAATGGCGATGCTGTGGCACATCAATTACTTTACCGTCAGATGAAAGTACTGTAATCTGAAGGTCTGGGATGTTTTCATGCAAAACTGCAGTGGATACTGATGCTGGATTAGGATAAAGTACAAAAGACGAAGAGTTATCAAGTTCTTGCGTAGACAACGGAAAATCTACCGTAAGATAAAGCCAGGCACTATCGCAGTATGATTCTATCGTATGATTACAAATTTCATACTGTAAAGAATCTAAACCGTTGAAGTCCAAATCGGGCAAATATGAAACAATTCCAAGTGATGATCCCGACGCCATTCCATGAGTCGGCGGTGTTAGAACAGTAATATCCGGGCGAATAGTAAAGTAAAGGGAATCGTTCTGAGCAACGTCAATCAACGTAATTTCATATTGAGGAATTATGGCCTCATCTTGAATCGCCTTTACTTGACTTGCCATAGGATTGAAACGCGCCATAAACTCTTGAAAATACTGATTAACAATATCTGAGTCATAAATAATAAGCGTGTTTTCGTCGTTTCTTGTTTCTGCACTTGTACTCCAGTTGTGTGAACCAGTTAAAACAAAAGCGTCTGGTGAATCAATATTTGCTAACATTGTTTTGTGGTGCAACATTCCAGTAATTTGACTGTACTCCGCAATTCGTCCAAATAGCGTGTTTTGCAATGTTTGAAATGTGGAAGTTTGAGAAACGGTATTTACGATAACATTTACATCTGAACCATTCTCAAATTGCTCAATAATTGCATTGGTCAAATCATTTCGTGTGATCAACATTGTATTAATGAGCAAGGATTCATCCGCATCAAGAATGGCTTGGTGTATGCGTTGATTCACATTATCGGATGGTGAAAAATAACATTCTAC
>SKHH01000294.1 GCA_007117055.1 Lishizhenia sp.
GATATGAAGCTTTCTCAACGCTTAATTGCTGCTGCTATTGTAAACATGGCGGTGAAAGGTTATTTGTCGATAGATAAAATAGGGACTCATTATGCGCTAGAACGAAAATCACATGATATGTCATTGCTTTCTGAGGAAGAAAAAATGTTGTCATTGGTCTTTTTTGAACATCACGATGTATTTGTTCTTTACGATAAGAATCACAAAAGAATGAACTTGATCCTTCGGAAGATGAATAAAATTTTGAAAAGAAACAAAAGCCCTAAGTATTTTAAGTTGAATACGAAAGAAGTTGGAATAGGAGTGAGCTTTTCATTGTTTTTGTTCATTGTTTTTTTGTTTGTTGCTCAAGCAGGACTCCCTATTGTTGTTTTTGGTCTATTGAATGTACTGTTTTATTTTATTTTCAATTATCTTATGAAAGCTCCAACTCTTGAGGGGCGAGCATTGATGGATGAGATTGAAGGCTTTAAAATGTATTTAACAGTTGCCGAACAACGGTTGCTCAATCATGCGCATCCTCCAGAGATGTCTGAACAGCGTTTCGAAGAATTATTACCCTACGCGATGGCCCTAAAAGTGGAAACAGAATGGGAAAAGAAATTCGAGCGATATTTAGCGAAACAAGGTGTGCCACAAGATAAGTATAATCCAAGTTGGATGGGGCATCATCATAGATTTAGAAGACCTTTGCTCCTTACAGCTGCTGTTGGAAGTAGTTTTTCAAGTGCGATTTCCTCCGCTAGTACTCCACCTAGTAGTGGCTCAGGTTCTTTTGGAGGAGGTTTTTCCGGCGGCGGAGGCGGCGGTGGTGGTGGCGGTGGATGGTAATGCCCTGCATTTTTCTGCTAACTCATCATTTATTCAGAAAGAAAATTATATCTTTGAAAACAACAGAACTCTTTAAAGGTTCCGATTGTCAAATATGGAGTGGACGGCATCAGAAATAGATGATTTTGCGAATGTGCTATTTTTCGAAGGAGAAATAAACGAGCAGTTAATTGATGACCTTTTAAATCAAGTAGAGTTGTATTTTTCCGAAGAAGCCATTTCTAAAAAAACGCAAAAGCGTATATATCATTTTTCTGTTGAACTTTTACAAAACTTATTACATCACGCTACTGAATCTGTCGTTTTTGGGGTGCATGAAGAGCAAAATATGTTCTTGTTGAAGATTCGAAATACCATACCGGCTGTTCAACAATTGCAATTAGAAGAGTATTTAGATGCTTTAAATGAATTAACAGAAGATCAATTGAAAATGTTATATAAAGAAAGACTAGAAAAAGGTAGCTTTTCTGATAAAGGAACTGCTGGACTGGGAATGATAGAATTGCGTCGGAAATCTCAAAATAAAATTGGTTATACTTTTTACGAATTTAACGGTAAAGTAGTATTTGAAATGAGTGTTTCCGTAAATAAACAATAAATTAAGATAATCAAATAAAAATGAAAACATTACAATTAGAAAACACACCTAAAACACCATTAGTGAAGTTAGATTCTACTACTGGAAAGTTGATTTTTCAAGGAAGATCCATTCCCGAAGATGCGATTGGGTTTTATGAGGGAATCATGGATTGGATTGTGGAGTATGCAAAATCACCGGCTACTAAAACTGTGGTTGAAATGAGGTTTGAGTATTTTAACACAGCGTCTTCTAAATGTATCTTAGATGTATTGAAAAAGCTAGAATCGTTTCAAAGTGATGTATTTATAGAATGGTACTTCGAAGAAGATGATGAGGACATGCAGGAAGCAGGAGAAGATTATCATGCGATAATCAACCTTCCTTTTAAAATTATTGAGACGGAAGAATTGTAAAATGGCCATTCGTGTTGGTATTACTGGAGGAATAGGTTCAGGGAAATCTGTTGTCGGAAGAGTGCTACAAATTCTTGGATTCCCTGTTTATTATTCAGATTATGAAGCTAAGCAGTTAATGACTGAGCACAAAAAGTTGCGGCAGGAATTGATTTCGCTTTTTGGTGAAGAAGCCTATCGAGGGAGTGAACTAAATCGTTCCTTTTTAGCGGATCAAATTTTTAATCATCCTGAATTAAAAGAAAAAATGAATGCGCTTATCCATCCTAAGGTGCGAGAACGTTTCTTTGAATGGGTTACGGAACAAAATACACCAATCGTTTTTAATGAGGCGGCAATTTTATTTGAAACGGGAAGTTATAAGCAATTTGACTACACAGTGTTAGTCACAGCTAAAAAAGAAATTCGCTTACAACGAGTGAAAAATAGAGATGGGTTAACCTTAGAACAAGTGGAGGCTAGAATGAAACATCAGTGGTCAGACGAAAAGAAAATACCGCTTGCTGATTTTGTAATTAACAACAATCCTGAAGACAGTTTATTTCTTCAATTGGTTGAATTGTTATCAACGATTGTAAAAAGGGAAAACTTAGATGAAGCGTTAGTTCCTAAAATTAACGATTAACCCTATTTCGAAGGGCTTGCATTACTTCTATTCTTGCGGAAAGCATGGAGTTTTTTATCGCCCATGCTGGCGTCGAAGAGTCTGGATCGAAAGAAGCAATGTGCGCAACAGTTACAGCAGTATTCGTTTTTTCGATTTCCCAGCTAGCCTCATAGGATTTTAATCGAACGTAACTGCCCTTTTCAGGAATATGGTCTTCCATTCCTTGAAGAAATATTGAATAGGAAGTAGCGCTATTATTTTTTTTTGTAATTCTAAAAACTAAATCTCTCGATGATAAGGGCCAAGGTGTAGTGCTTACCGTATACCCAATGGCTTCATTTTCTGATATTACTTCTAAAATTTTTGATTCTTCTGTATTCACCATCCAGTCTTTAAATGAAGCTACGTCGTTGATGACTTCAACTACATTTTCTATGGTCGTGTTTGGTAATGTGATTTTTGTTTTAAATTCGTAGTAGGAATGCGGATGTTTTAAACGTGAGTAGGCTCGAATTCCATCGGTTTCTTTTTCAAACGTCCACGGGTTGGGGTTTACCGAAAAAAATAAAATTACAAATAATATATATAGCTTCATTTTATTTCTTCGTAATGGTCAAATCTGTCGTCACCGTTTTCATCCTCGTCATGATGGTTTTTTGGGCCACCTGTGATTAGTAAAAGGACACTATTTACAACTTTGAAGATGATAGAAAGCATAAAAAAGAACCCTATGACTTTGAAAATGAATCCAAAAACAGGCGTGTCTTCAATATCAATAATACTCTCGTAAAACCATAGACTAATTGGATTAGCTGCGTATTCTGGAAAAATCACTAGAAGCGTAAAGGTTATCACAGATAATGCGATCACAATAGCTTCGGCCTTGAAATTAAATACCGGTTTTAATTGATTCATGAATTCCATCCCATCAACTCCGCGAAGGGAAAATGCTGCTGTTCGAAATTGCGCATTTTGTAATTTCCCAATAAAATAGGTGAGGAGCACCAAGCCTGCAATGACTGTCTTATTTAAGTTCAATACTCCTTCATTAATGCCGTAACAAAACAACACGGTTACGTCTACTAAAAAAAAGTAGCGTATAAATTTCAAAATATAGGTTTCAGTAACTGACTTTCTTCGACCTCCAGTTAAAAATACAATTCCCAAGTGAACCAAAAACCATAAAAAGCTGAATATGGCAAATACTACACCGAGTTGAAAAATAAAATTAAATATAATCATATAGGCAAATTTGCAAAATTTATGCCTTTCTGCGACTATTTATGCTACAATTTGTTTACACTTACTATCTTTACAGCTGTTAAATAGGTGCATTGAGACGAGTACAGTTTAATTTTGCTTTATTGCTTCGGTTAAACTATATGCTTACTTTGTTGAGTTGATATGTAAATGATAGCTTGTTAAAGTAGATGCATTTTAGTTGTAAATTATTGAAACGTAATTGAAGGATATGAAAAAAATAGTAGCTTTTTGGTTGATTTTTAGTTTTGTTTTCTCTGTGAAATCAGAGGAAGGAATGCTTATTCCTACTGTATTGGATGCCTTTGAGTCAGACATGCAAGCAATGGGTATGAAGTTAAGCGCAAAAGATATTTTTGATGTGAATAATGCTAGTATTAAAGATGCCGTGATGCATTTTGGTGGTGGGTGTACTTCGGAAATTGTATCGGACAAAGGACTTTTGTTGACGAATCATCATTGTGGGTATAGTCAGATTAATGCTCATTCTACTTTAGAAAATAACATTTTGAAGTTTGGGTTTTGGGCGCAGAATCTTCAAGAAGAACTTCCTAATGAGGGGCTGACAGCTACGCGAATGGTGCGTATTGAAGACGTTACAGAGAAAGTAATGGAAGGAATTGAAGATTTAACAGCGCAAGAAGTACATCAAAAAATACAAGCGAATATTGCGCGCTTGAAAGCTGAAGCCATTGAAGGAACGTATTTTGAAGCAGAAATCAAACCGTTTGATTTTGGAAATAGTTATTATTTGTTGGTGAAAGAAACTTTTTTAGATGTTCGCTTGGTAGGAACGCCTCCTAATACGGTTGGAAAATTCGGTGGAGACACGGATAATTGGGTTTGGCCCAGACATACCGGAGATTTTGCGGTATTTAGAATTTATGCGAACCAAGATAATTTGCCAGCAGAATACGCCGAGTCGAATCAGCCTTATGAGCCTATTCATCATTTGCCGATTTCTTTAAAGCATAAAAAAGAAGGAGATTTTACAATGGTGTTTGGTTTTCCAGGAGTGACAGAACAGCATACTATTTCAGCGGAGTTGGATTATATAATAAATGAGTTACGTCCTGCTCAAATTAGGATGCGAGATGAATCCTTGGCTGTAATCAATGCAGCTATGCGCAAATCAGAATTGACTACACTCCAGTATGCTTCAAAACAAGCGCGTATTGCTAATGCATGGAAGAAATGGATTGGTCAAATTGATGGCTTAAAAAGAGCCAATGCTGTTCAGGTGAAAAAAGAACAAGAAAGTAATTACTTGATTACAGCTGAAACGAACGAAAAATGGGTAGAGGAATATGAGCCAACCGTAGACGCATTAATTCAACTGTCAGTGGCTAACCAATCCTTAGATTTTGCTTACAATATGTTTATTGAATACACGTATGTCGGTGCAGAATTGTTCAAGCAAGCTAGGGCATTAGAGAAATTAATGAATGTTTTGGAAAAGGAAGGCGCGGATGCAGAAGTAGAAGAGATGAAGGAAAAGTTGTTGAAATCAGCTGAAAATTTTTACAAGAATTACGATCCGTTTGTGGATAGAGACATCTTTGTTGCTCAATCGTACTTATATAAAGATTTTTTAGATGAAATATATGTTCCTGAAACGATTCAGTCGCAAGACGTAGAAGATTTTGCTGATAAACTGTTCAAGAAATCGGTTATTACAGACGAAGAAAAATTTAGGAATTTTGTTTCAAAACTAAAACCTAAAGATGTTAAAAAATGGAAAAAAGACCCAGCTTACATCATTTTGAATGAGACGGAAACCATTTTTAATGAGAAAATCTTGGGCAATATTCGCATGTTCTTTGGTCAGAAAAATGCTTTAATGCAACAGTTTGTGAAAGGTAAATTGGAAATGTTTCCAGATGACAAGCATTGGTCTGACGCAAATGGGACACTGCGTGTTACTTATGGAAAATTGGAAGGCTCAATTCCAAGAGACGGAATGAAATACACACCATATACAACCTTGAGTGGAGTGATTGAAAAATACAATACGGGAGCTGAGGATTTTGATTTATTGCCAAGAATGTTAGAGTTATATGAGCAAAAAGATTATAGAGGATACGATCAAGATGGTGAGCTTTGGGTATGTTTTACAGGTTCTAATCACACCACAGGTGGAAATTCCGGTTCACCAGTAATTGATGCGGAAGGAAATTTGATGGGGATTAATTTTGACCGATCGTGGGAAAGTACTATGAGTGACTTTATGTTTGACCCTTCAAGATGCAGAAATATATCGGTAGATATGCGTTATGTTTTGTGGATTATTGATGTTTATGGAGAGGCAGGACATCTTATCGATGAAATGACTTTAGTAAAAGATTAATTGATCTATACTTTTTTTCACCTTTTTCAGTTATACAGATTGAATTAATGTAATAGTGGACCAAATGAGTAAGAATAAAGAAAAATATGTGTCTAATGAATTGATCATTTTTTTATGGAAAAAAAGAAAAGTGTTAGGTTGGATTACTATTATTGGTGCTTTAACAGGTGTTGTAATTTCCCTTTTGCTTCCTGTGTTGTATGAATCACAGGCTATTGTTTTCCCCGCCGCAACGAGCACTGTTTCTTATTCCGAACAGCGAAATGCAAAAGCCAACTCAATGGATTTTGGAGAAGAAGAACATGCAGAGCAATTGCTTCAAATATTACAATCTTCTCGTGTAAGAGATCGTATTATTCATCAATTTGATTTGGCGACAGTTTATGAAATTAAACCAGATGCTAGAGATTTTAGGTATAAATTGGGGAAGGCATATGACAGTCATATCTCTTTTGAAAGAACAAGATATGGTTCTATTCGCATTTCTGTGCTAGATAAAAACCCGGAACTTGCAGCGCAAATCACCAATAAGATTGTAGAACTGATTGATACGGTTAAAAATGAAATGGTTAAAGAAAGAACCATTCCAGCGTATGAAGTGAATAAACGTAAAATGGATAAGCTAAATAGAGATCAAGCAAATTTGATTGCACAAATGGACTCTCTTTCTCGCTTAGGTGTTGTAAACGCAGAGGCAAGAGCCAATTTGTTCGCAGCCTTAAATGATTCTCGATCGAAAGAAGACAGAGATTTTTTTCAAAATAAGATTGACGTTAATTTAAAATACGGTGCTTTATTTGACGGATTAGCGGAGTTGAGAGAGTATCGAATAGATCGACTAACTACTCAAGAAGTGGCTTACGAACAAGCTCAATCGGATGCTTTTGAAGATTTCAACCATAAATTCGTCGTGGAATCGGCTGTTCCAGCAGACAAAAAAGCCAAACCAAAAAGATCGGTAATCGTTATTTTATTTACTTTGATGTCACTCATTTTTGCTATCATTACCTTGTTAATAGTGCAGCGCATTAATGAATTGAAAAAGATTGCTTAGGTTGGAATCAGTTATTAAACATAAGTGGATATATCTTTTTGCTTTAGTTTTTATCGGGTTAAACGCTTTTTTAGTTTTTCAAGATAATTATTACCTGAATGCACTTCCATTTGCTTTAATTATTGTTTATATGGCGTTTTTTCATATAGAGCAAACGTTTTTACTCGTTGCTTTTCTCACGCCTATTTCTGTTAACTTGGAGGAATTTACAGAGGGGAGGATAGGATTGTTTTTACCTACTGAGCCAATTTTGTTTGGGTTGATGCTTCTGATTATCATGAAGCAACTTAAATCTCCTTTTATCCCTCGATATGTTTGGAATCATCCAATTACATGGTCGCTCGCCTTTTATCTTTTTTGGGTATTCATCACCAGTATCACTAGTACACATCCTATAGTTTCCTTCAAGTTTTTGTTGATGAAGTCATGGTTTATTATACCGCTACTTTTATTAGGTGTAAAAGTCTTTTCTAACCCAAAAAATATCGAACGATTTCTTTGGCTTTTTACCAGTGCAATGATGTTGATTATTGGTTACACGCTAAGTCGTCATGCGGGCTATAATTTTGGTGAAAAGGAAGGACATTGGGTAATGGAGCCTTTTTATAAAGATCACACCATATATGGGGCTGGAGTAGCGATTCAAGTGTTTTTTGTGTTGGGTTTGTATCTTTATAAAAAACACAGTGCAATTATACAGTTTGTGTTATTAAGCTTTTTTATCGTTACTTTAATCGGACTTTACTTTAGTTATACCCGAGGAGCTTGGTTAAGTGTAATTGTGGCTTTAATGGTGTGGTTCTTTATTCATTATAAGGTCAAATTCAAATGGCTGTTGACTGTTGCTCTAGGTGTTTTGGCTATTGTTGCAGTGAGTTGGACAGAAATACAATTCGCTTTGGCAAAAAACAGATCAGAACATACAACCGAGGAGTTTAGCGAGCGAATGAAGTCCACTACTAATGTGACCTCAGATGCTTCCAATTTAGAACGATTAAATAGATGGAGTGCGGCATGGCGTATGTTTGAAGAAAAGCCTGTATTTGGTTTTGGACCGAGTACGTACGCTTTTGAATACGCTCCATATCAAGACCCCGATAAACTAACGATTATATCTACTAACTTTGGCGATGGAGGAAATGCGCATTCTGAATACCTTGGGCCATTAGCAGAAATGGGTCTCATTGGTTTTTTAGCAGTATTGATTTTTGTCAGTGTGCTTTTTTACAAAGGCATAACCCTCTACATTCGCATGCCTAAAAGTGAAGATCAATTAAAGCGGTTGTTACTTTTTCTCATACTTGCTGCGGTGACCTACTTTTTTCATGGAATCTTAAATAACTATTTAGACACAGATAAAGCAGCTGTTCCGATTTACAGTATTTGTGCCATCATTATTGCGTTAGAGCAATTTATTGATAAAAAGTATGCTGCATAATTTCAAGTGCGCGTAGATTTATGTATCTTTGCAAGCTCTAGATGGGAGTAAAGTAAAAAGTTTGAAAAAATCGAGTGAAAGCTTTGCATTTAATTAAATAATGCTTTTCTTTGCACCCGCTTTTGTAATTAGCAATATATAATAGTATGTCACGAGTTTGTCAATTAACAGGAAAGAAGGTAATGGTTGGGAACAATGTTTCTCACTCCATGCGTAAAACGAAAAGAAAATTTTACCCAAATTTGGTAAAGAAGAAATTCTATCTGCCAGAAGAAGATAAGTATGTTACGTTGAAGGTTTCTACTTCAGCTTTACGTACGGTAAATAAAAAGGGTATAACTGCTTGCGTTAAAGAAGCGCGTGAAAAAGGTTATCTCAAGTAATAAATCCTTTCTTGGAGGAATAAATTAAAAGAAAATGGCTAAAAAAGGAAATAGAGTTCAAGTAATTTTAGAGTGTACTGAGCATAAAGATTCTGGAAAACCAGGGACTTCTCGTTATGTGACTACTAAAAACAGAAAGAATACGCCAGATCGTATGGAGATTAAAAAGTTTAATCCGATCTTGAAAAAGTATACTATTCATAAAGAAATTAAATAATTTAGGTTATGGCAAAGAAAACGGTCGCGTCATTGCAAACAGGTGGCGGAAAAGAACATACTAAAGTAATTAAAATGGTGAAGTCTGATAAAGGCTCTTACAACTTCAAAGAAGAGGTTGTCCATAATGACAAAGTGAAAGGGTGGTTTGATAAAAACTAATTCTTTTTCTACGAACAAATGTATTTTAAGCTTTGCGCCTTTCTTGGTGTAAAGCTTTTTCTAATTTTATACTATGGCTTTATTTGGTCTATTCAATAAGGAGAAAAAAAAGAAATTAGATGAGGGACTCGAAAAAACCAAAGAGAGTTTCTTATCTAAGCTAACACGTACGGTTGTTGGTAAATCTAAAGTGGATGCTGATGTACTCGACGAACTGGAAGAAGTACTTATTTCATCTGATGTAGGTGTGCAAACAACCATTAAAATTATTGACCGTATTGAAGAAAGAGTAGCGCGGGATAAATACATTAATGCGCAGGAGTTACAGCGTATTTTGAGAGAAGAAATTGCTGCGCTTTTAGAAGAAAACAACACTGCTGATACCGAGTATCATTTGCCTTCTCATTCGGATGGTAGCCCTCATGTGATTATGGTGGTAGGAGTAAATGGAGTAGGAAAAACAACTACAATCGGAAAGCTGGCCAATCAATTTAAATTGATGGATAAAAAAGTGGTGCTTGGAGCAGCAGATACTTTTCGAGCTGCGGCTGTTGATCAATTGATTATTTGGTCCGAACGTGTTGGAGTTCCTATTGTGGAGCAAGGTATGAACGCAGATCCAGCGTCAGTAGCGTTTGAAACCTTACAAGTGGCAAAGTCGCAACAAGCGGATGTCGTGATTATTGATACCGCAGGAAGACTTCACAATAAGATCAACTTGATGAACGAACTTTCTAAAATTAAAAGAGTAATGGATAAGGTTGTGCCAGGCGCTCCGCATGAAATTCTTTTGGTATTGGATGGGTCTACGGGTCAAAATGCTTTTGAACAAGCAAAACAGTTTTCTTTAGCAACAAATATCAATGCCTTGGCTATTACCAAATTGGATGGCACAGCGAAAGGAGGGGTTGTGATTGGTATTTCAGACCAAATGAAAATCCCAGTGAAATATATTGGCGTAGGAGAAGGAATCGATGATCTACAACCTTTTAATAAAAAAGAATTTGTAAAATCCTTATTCGGAGAATAACGTAAATCAATTTAAATGATGATGAAAATAAAATGGATAATTCCAGTTGTGATTTTTTTCGCAGCGTGTGATAGTAAAGACGGTAATAGAACTCAAGATGAATTTGGGGTTCCTTATCCAGATGTGAAGCTAAATGAATTTAACGAAAAACTTTCTTATGGTATGGGCGCTGATATAGGTGCAAACTTCAATAACATGCCAAAAGAAATGTTTGAAACAATGAATACTGTCGCTTTAGAATCTGGTTTTTTCTCTGGTTTATCGGGTGAAGAATCGGATAGAGATGATTGCCAGGGGATTTTAAGTAGCGCTTTTTCTTCTAATGCACAAATTGATACTACCCAATTCAGCATGGAATCCATTTCTGATTGTTATGGCTTTTTATTTGGAGACATGCTGCGCAAAAATCTAAGCGGAAAAGATGCGTTAGAGTCCATAGATTTTGAATTTGCACGCATTGGTTTTGCTCATGCCTTATATGAAGTAGATACTCTTATTCCTCTGGATGAACGCTCAAAAATGGTAGCTGATTTTAATAATGATATGGCGAAGCAAAAAGGTGAAAGATTGTTGAATGAGGTGAGTCAAATCGAAGGCGTGTTAAGTGATGAGAAAGGATGGGTGTTGAAAACTATCCAGCCGGGAAATGGTGAGCCTGTAAAATCCGATTATGAGTATAACATATTATACACCTTGATGAATGCAAATAGAGATACAATTGTGTCTACATTTATTGATGCTGAAATGTCAGATGAAGCAAATGCACAAATCATAAATACAGATGATATTGTGATTCCAAATGGTTGGACATTGGCTGCTTCTAGTATGGAAGTGAATGGAGAATATGAATTGTTTTTACCATATGATTTAGCCTACGGTGAACGAGGGTTGATGAATCAAAATTCAACAAGTTATATTATACAACCTTATTCTGCAGTGATTATTTCCTCTCGGGTATTGGAGCAGAATGAAATGCATGCGTTTGCTAAATCAAGAGGTGCGAAAATCATTGAGGAGGCGAAAAAGAATCCAAATACGATTGTTGGTAAATCAGGTTATGTTTTGGAAACTCTTAGAGAAGGTGAAGGCGATAAAGTTACTCCAGGTAGCGACGTGCAAGCGCATTATATTCTTACAAATTCTAGTGGTGATATTGTGGAGAATAGTTATGACGGAGCAGCTCAGGGTAGACCTGCACCAGCCTTTTCATTAAACGGTGTTATTCAAGGGTGGCAAGATGCTGTTCCTCAGATGAGAAAAGGAGGAAAGTATAGATTATATTTACCGTATGATATCGCTTATGGTGAAAGAGGAAATCAAGGTATTTCTCCTTACGAAACCTTAACATTTGAAATGGAGATTTTAGATTTTGGAAAGCCTGGTTCTTTGGTACAGCAAAGACCACAAGGTATGTAAAATGAATACAGATAAAGCAATAGTTCAACCTATTAAAATTGCTCTTCCTGGTGAAGGGCAATTTTCGTTTGATATCAAACGAGATGATTGTATCGATGAGGTGGTGTCAGGTAATAAATGGCGGAAACTAAAGTATGCAATTCAACAAGCAAAAAAATTAAGTAAAACTGGAATACTAACTTTTGGTGGAGCTTTTTCCAATCACTTAGTGGCAACTGCGAAAACATGTCAATTGCACGGACTGAATGCGATTGGTATTGTGAGAGGGGAGGAGTTAAACGAAAATAGTAATGCATCCTTAAAAGATTGTGTGCGTTTTGGAATGAAACTTCTGTTTGTTTCTCGTGCAATTTACAAGGAGAGATATGACTACGCATATTTGTCTCAGTTAAAAATGGAGTACAATTCTTATTTTGTTGTCCCAGAAGGGGGAGCTAGTTTTTATGGTGTTGTGGGTTGCCAAGAAATTATGACAGAAACTACAAATGACTATGACCACGTAGTATTAGCTGCAGGAACTGGAACCACAGCCGCAGGTGTAGTGTTGTCAGTTCCTCTCAAAACAAAGGTGCATGTGATTCCAGTTTTAAAAGCGGATGGTTTACTGTATCATGAACTAAATGAAAAATTGAATTGGGTAGCGAACGACATTAAAGTTACTGATGAGCTTTTAGAAAAAGTCACTATCCATGAACAGTTTCATTTCGGAGGTTATGCTAAAATTACGGATGAATTGATTCAATTTATGAAGGACTTTCATGAACAAACAAACGTTCAGTTAGACCCAGTTTATACGTCAAAAGCGATGTATGGTTTGATTGAACTCACTAAGCAGAAAGTTATTCAACCTAACCAACGGACTTTATTCATTCATACAGGAGGTTTGCAAGGATTGAGAGGCTTAGATTGAGTATGTTTTAAGTTATTCACAATTTGAATTTAAGTTTTCAACAATTTTTGTAACCTAAAATAACTACTTGCGTAAACGACACAAAACAGTGCCATGAAAGTAGTTTTTAATATCGTATTTATTTTATTGGTTTTGCCAGTTACTATCGTATTTGGACAATCGTATACGGTAGAATCTTACATTGAACAATGGAAGGATGTGGCAATTCGTCAAATGCAAACACATAAGATTCCCGCAAGTATTACCTTAGCACAAGGAATATTAGAAAGTGGTTATGGAAATTCGGAATTGGCTACAAAAGCGAATAACCATTTTGGAATTAAATGCCATAATTGGACAGGGCCATCTGTAAAAAAGGACGACGATAAGAAAAATGAATGTTTTCGAAAATACCAATCGGCGGAACAGTCTTTTCAGGACCACAGTGAATTTCTTACAACCCGTTCACGATACGCAAGTTTGTTTGAGTTAGAAATAACAGATTATAAAGCTTGGGCAAAAGGGTTGAGGCAGGCAGGTTATGCAACTAATCCTAAATATCCAAAGTTGTTGACCGATTTAATTGAGCGTTACGATTTGGCGCAATTTGATCAGCTTGGTAAAGAAATCAACACCAATTCAGATTTAATAGCTGTTAAGAGTGATCCTTCAGTGAAAGCTGAACTGAAAGAGAATAGGGTAAAGCCGCAAGTGACGAGTAGAGAAATTAATATGCTAGACAATAGAGCTAAATATATTGTAGCGAAAGAAGGAGATACGTTTTATCAAATAGCAAAAGAATTTGATATGACAATTCCTCAGCTTCATCGCTATAATGATTTTCCTCCAACTAAAGATCACTTGGTTCAGGGTGATATTGTATACCTCACACCAAAAAGAAATAGAAATTCAAAGAAAAAACATAAAGTAACTTTAGAAGAGTCCAAAGAACTATGGCAGATTAGCCAGACTTATGGGATTAAATTGAAGTCTTTAATGCAAATTAACGCTATTTCTTCTCCAGATGTTGCTATGCAAAAAGGAGAAGTTGTTTACCTCAGGTAATTCATAGTTTGAGGTTTTAGGTTGTTGTTGTTTGTTGTGTTAAAAAGGGCTGTTCTTAGGAGTGGTCCTTTTTTTCTTAGATAACAAATTTATCCCCATCCTCAACAGCAGTAACTTTTTCAAATATTTCTTTAGCTTCTAATTCATGTTCTTTTGTGGAGGTATAACGTGCAGAAAAATGTCCAAGAAGTAGTCGACCAATCTTAGCTTTATAAGCAATCGATGCTGCTTGTTTTGCTGTACTGTGAAAAGTCTCTGCTGCTCTGTCTTCTTCAGTGCTTAAAAAAGTAGCGTCGTGGTAAATCACATCAGCATTTTCTACAAAAGAAATAATGTCGGTTGAATAAGCTGTATCGCAACAATAAGCATATTTTTTCTGTTTTTTTCCGGGAATAGTCACATCGTCTGAACGTACTTTTTTTCCCGACATGTCAACGATATCCTCACCTTGAATTAATTTTTGAATATAAGAGACACTTACTCCAGTTTCGTCAAATTTATCGCGCAATAATCTTCGCTTATGTGGCTTCTCTTTAATTACATAACCATGAGCTGGAACACCATGTTTTAAGGGGAAATGAACGATTTCAATGCATTTATCTTCAAAAATCACCCCAGAAGTGTTAGGTTCTAACTCCACAATATTCAATGAAAAATAGATGCCTTTTCCTACTTCCTCTAAACATGCGTAAATAAATTTTCGTATTCCTTTAGGACCGTATACTGTGATGCCTTTTGTTCTTCCAAGTAATTGCATAGTGCTCAACAAACCCGGTAATCCAAAAATATGATCGCCATGTAAATGACTGATTAAAATAGTTTGTATTTGCTGAAATTTAATCTTGAATTTCCTTAACTGAAGCTGAGTTCCTTCTCCACAATCAATTAGAATATGTCGGTTGTGACAAAAAACATATTGTGCACTCGTATTTCTCGTTAGAGAGGGGACAGCGGCTCCCGAACCAAGTACAATTACTTCGAAATCCATGTAAAATTAATCTTCTTTTACTGCTGCAAGAGCATCTGGAAGAGTGTCTTCAATAAAAAGTACGCGATCTAATTGTGCAATCTCAATCATTTTCTTTACAGTTGGTTGAATGCCACACATGATAAACTTTCCGCTGGAATCTTTACAAAGTCGATTAGCTGTTAAAATTGCACTTAGTCCAGAAGAATCACAATAGTTAGTATCGCTCATGTCTAACACTATACGATTCACGTTATCCTTGTTGATAGCTATGAAATGAGACTTTAATTCTGGAGCTAATGCAGCATTTAACTTGTCTACTGCACTTTTTACAATAGCTACTCCTCCTTGTTGTTTGATTTCAAAATTCATGTTTGTGTGCTTTGCTCAAAAGTAGCAAAAAAATAAAAAAGGAGTGATATTTATAGTTAAATATATTAGGGCAAACGCATTTAAATGAAACAGGTGATAGCCCTCTAAATGATTTTCCTTCGGAGCTACTTAGTACTCTCCTCACGAAAATTCGTCGAAATGAGGAGAAATATTAAAGTCAAGGACTAAAGTTTTAAATGCGTTTACCCTACTAAATATATGTTTAACTTTTTATACTACCCATTCCCGCGTCAATTCCAATAATTTGCCCTGTCATGTTTTTTGCTGTTTCACCCAATAGAAAACGCGCAAGATCAGCCACTTCAACTGCCTCTAAATAACGTTTTAATGGATGTCTTTCAGCCGTGGCTTCTTTCGTTTTGTCATTGCGTAATAATTGAGATGCCAATGGTGTGTTTGTCACAGTTGGTGAAATACAATTTACAGTCACGGATGGCGCTAGTTCTGCTGCTAAACTTTTTGTTAAGCCTTCAATTGCCGATTTAGAAGCGGCAACGGATGCGTGAAACGGCATTCCTATTTTTGCAGCTACGGTGGAAAATAGTACAATTTTTCCGTTGTTTCGCTTTAAGTCGCGGTGATACTTTTTTATACTGCGCACAGCACCCATTACATTGATGTTGAAATCTTCTAAAAAATCTTCTTCTTTTAGACTTCCTATCGGTTTTAAATTGATGCTCCCTGGGCAGTAGACAATACTTTCCAATCCTTCGATGTCGGGCAGTTCATCCTTAGTGATATCCAACGAAAAGTGAGTGACGTGACTAGGCTTTTGCTCAAATGCTCCTCGACTAATTGTAAAGATTTCATCTGTTTCTGGTAGTCGATCCACTATCGCTCGACCTATTCCTTTTGTTCCTCCGACAATTAAATGTTTCATACTTTTGTTTTTTTACTTAACAGTTTTGAATACAAAGAGTTTGTATAGTTTTTTACTTTTATGGATTATTCAAAATTAACTGCATGACAATTTCGGTTTTAATTCCTGTAAAAAACGGTGCTAAATATTTGGGGGAATGTTTGGACTCAATTTTAGTGCAAACTTTTAAAGATTTTGAAGTTATCATTGTCAATGATTTTTCTACGGATAATACAGTGGAAATTCTGAATAGTTACAAACAGCGAGACCTTAGAATAAAATGGTTTCAAAATCATGAATCAGGAATAATTGGAGCTTTACGACTCGCGCTTTCAAAATCTTCGGGAAATTTTATAACCCGTATGGATGCTGATGATATTATGTCAAAGGATAAATTAGCTACGATGTATCACCAACTTAATGAAAAAGGTAGACGACATGTCGCTGTGGGGTTGGTGAAGTACTTTTCTGATAAGGAGTTAGGGGAAGGGTATAAAAATTATGAGTCATGGCTGAATAGGTTGTCCCAAACAGCTAGTAATTTTGACGGGATGTATAAAGAGTGCGCAATTCCTTCACCCTGTTGGATGTTGCATCGGGAGGATTTGTTAGAAATTGGTGCTTTTAATTCGGACAGATATCCAGAAGATTATGATCTAGCATTTCGAATGAAAAAGGCCAATTTTCAAGTGATACCTGCTCATAAAATAGTGCATTATTGGCGTGATTACAGTCAGCGAACATCTCGAACGGATCCGCGTTATGAAGATAATCGGTTTTTAGATTTAAAATTGGATTATTTTTTGGACATCGATTATAATCCCAATCAAATACTCATCATTTGGGGTGCAGGGAAAAAAGGAAAGTATATAGCAAAATGCTTAACGGAAAAACAAGTTCCTTTTCAATGGGTGACCAATAACCCCAAGAAAATAGGAAAATCAATTTACGGTGTAGAGATTGAAGAAGATATTATCATTTCTAAGCTTCCCAATGCACAAATTATTAAAGCAATTGCAGTGAAAACAAAGTCCTTTTCCTCAACGCGAGTTGAAATACACACTTTTTTCCATTTTAGTTGATGTAATTTGAAAATGATCTGATGGGGTGCCAAGCTATGTTGTAAAAACTAAGTTTAGCAAAATATACTTTAAAAGATTCTCCTTACAAAAGTTGGTCGAAATGACGAGA